>JACOVL010000116.1 GCA_016177355.1 Betaproteobacteria bacterium
CGTCGCATTCAGCCACCAGCGCCGGAAAATACTGCGCGCCGCTCTCGAGCAGCGTGATGCGGTTGCCGTCAATATATTCCGTCATAGCGGCAGCAGCGTCGCGGTGAGGGCCGCGTGGTCGGAAACGCGCGCCCACGCGCGGCCGTGGTGGACGCGGGCGGTGGGCACCCGAAAGCCGCGCACGTAGATCCGGTCGAGCGACATGACCGGCAGCGCCGCCGGGAAGGTGCGGGCGGGCCTGCCCTTCACCAGCTCGAACACCTCGTAGAGGTTGAGCGGGTGCGCCAGTTCGTGCGTCGCGCGCTGGCGCCAGTCGTTGAAATCGCCCGCAACGATCAGCGGCGCCTCCGGCGGCACCATGCGCTCGATGCGCTGGCGCAGCTTTTCCAGCTGGCGGTTGCGCTCGGGCCCCCGGAGACCGAGGTGCACGCACACGCAATGCAGCGGCTCGCGCAGCCGCGGGACCCCGATCTCGCAATGCAGCATCCCGCGCCGCTCGAAGCGCCGCATGGAGATGTCCTGGTTGTCCCAGTTGAGGATCGGGAAGCGCGACAGGACCGCGTTGCCGTGATGGCCGGCGTCGTAAACGGAATTCCGGCCGTAGGCAAAATCGCTCCACACCGTGTCGGCGAGGAATTCGTGCTGCGGCGCGGGCGGCCAGTTCGCGTAGCGGCGGGCTTGGTGGTCGTGCTTGCCGCGCACTTCCTGCAGAAACACGATGTCGGCGTCGAGCGCGCGCAGCTTCTCGCGCAACTCGTGTATCGTGAGCCGCCGGTTGAGCAGCGGCGTCACGGACAGGCCCTTGTGGATGTTGTAGGTCGCTACGCGGAGCATTCTACTCACTATTCACACCCTTCATTACGAAGTAGCGCTCCATCAATCCGGCATCGTCGAAGTGCCTGCGCCCGACGAAGGCGGTGGCGTGCCGCCCCCATTGCCGCATGGCGCCGGGCTCCGGCACGCCCATCGGCCAGAACAGGTAACGCTCGCCCCGCTCGCTGCCGGGCACGATGCCGTCGGGCCGGAACACGCTGCGGCGGCCGCCCTCGGGCAGCGGCACCGAGCGCAGCGCGTCGTCGTCCGCGAACCGGTATTCGATGGCGCGCGGCACCACGGCGGCTTCCGGCGTCACCCCCCTCAGGTAATGCGTTCCCGCCGCGAGCCGCAACACGATGCGGTCCCCCGGCCCCACGGCCGGCAGCATCAGCGGCACGAAGGCAGTCTCGTCGAGCCCCGCTTCCTGCGGCCTGAGCGCGGCGCTGGCGGTCGGGAAGAACTGGTGGTAGCAGCCGCACAAATGGATCGAGTCATACACCCATGGTACGCCATCCGGCGCGAGCGTCACGCGCCACAGCACGCCGTCGAGGTGCCCGCCGAGAATATCCCAGCCTGCGCCCAAGGGGCGCTCCGGGAACCAGATCGCGTAATTGAGCTGCAGCAGCACGCGCCCGCGATACCGCGCATGCGAGATGCGGCGGTAGACGACCGGTCCGGCGCCGCCGACCTGCGGCACTTCGGCCCCGAACCAGCCGAGCTCGCCCGGGCGGTCAGCGCTGCTTGCCGCATCCACCACGAAAACCGGCGCGAACGTCCGGTAGAGCGCATCAAGCTCGGCGCCGCGCGGCTCCGGAATTCCGAGCGGGTTGGCCGAAGCGCGTTCGAAGAGCGTCGCGATCTCGCGGCCGGTCAGCCGCCCTGGCGGCGGCGCGTAGGTCTCCAGCCGCCCCTGCACCGTCGGCCTTTCCAGGGGTGTCGCAAATTCGGCGCGCACCTCGTCATGCCAGCTGCGGATGCCCTGCGCGAACGGCAGGCGCGTGAGCCAGTAGAGCCCCGCGACGCGCTGCCACGTCAAGTAGTCGTCCGGCACTTGCGCCGCCTGCTTCAACGCCGCGCGCCGCCCGGGCTCGTTGAAATCCGCCGCGGCGAGCCGCGCCGCGCATTCAGCGATGGCGCCGCGCGGCCGGGCGTAGCGCCGGTCCAGGTCCCACAACTGGTGCGCGAGCGCCTCGGCTTTCTCCTCGGACAGGTTGCCGAGCTCGACGGCGTGGCCGCTCGCGCCGAGCGCGATCATGCGGTTCATCCACTCGGCGAACCGCGCGCCGGCAAGCTCCTCGCGCGCGTAGCTCGCCAGAAAGCGGTCCACCCGCAGGTACGGAAAGCCCGCGACGCGCGCGGCCATGCCGTCGGCAACCCCCGCCTCCGCGATCGCGAGGTCCACGCGGCGGAACATTTCGTAGCAGGGTTCCCGCGCTTCGCGCGCGACCGGCGGTGGCTGCCGCGGCGCGAGCGCGCACCCGGCGATCAGGACGATCGACAGCGCGAGCAGCAGGCGCGAGGCGGCCCTCGGCATAGCCTGATAGGGTAACACCAGTTGCTGAAAACGGTCCGGGAGGAAAGCTACGAAACCGCGAGCATGCGGTCGAGGGCGATGCGGGCCGGCTCCGCCTCGTGCGGCGGGACCTGGATGCGGTTGACGACCTTGCCGTCAGCCAGGTTCTCCAGCGCCCAGGCGAGGTGCTGCGGGTCTATGCGCGCCATGGTCGAGCACACGCACACGGTGGGAGACATGAATTGCACCACCTTGCCCTGCGGCTTGAACTGCTCGGCGATGCGGTTCACCAGATTCAACTCGGTGCCGACCAGCCAGCGCGTGCCCGGCGGGCTCGCCGCGATGGTCTTGATGATGAAGTCGGTGGAGCCGACGTAGTCGGAGAGTTTGCACACGTCGAACTTGCACTCGGGGTGCGAGATCACCATGCCGCTCGGGTTCTCCCCGCGCCAGCGCAGGACGTGCTGCGGCTGGAACATCTGGTGCACCGAGCAGTGCCCCTTCCACAACAGGATCTTCGCCATCTTGATCTGTTGCGGCGTGAGCCCTCCCAGCTCCTCGTCGGGGTCCCACACCGGCATCTCGGCGAGCGGTATGTTCATCAGGTAGCCGGTCCAGCGGCCGAGGTGCTGGTCGGGGAAGAACAGCACCTTGTCGCGCCGCGAGAACGACCACTCGAGGATGCCGCGCGCGTTGGACGAGGTGCAGACGATGCCGCCGTGCTCGCCGCAGAACGCCTTCAGGTCCGCGGCCGAGTTGATGTAGGTGACCGGCGTCACGTGCTGGTCGGGGTCGAGCACCGCGGCGAGCTCGCGCCAGGCGCGCCCGACCTTCGCCAGGTTCGCCATGTCGGCCATCGAGCAGCCGGCGTTGAGATCCGGCAGGATGGCGACCTGCTTCGGCTTGGAGAGGATGTCGGCCACCTCGGCCATGAAGTGCACGCCGCAGAACACGATGTACCGCGCGTCGGTCTGCGCCGCGAGCCGCGACAGCTGCAGGGAGTCGCCGGTCAACTGGGCGTGCTTGTAGACGTCGGCGCGCTGGTAATGGTGGCCGAGGATCACCGCCTGCCCGCCGAGCCTCGTTCTCGCGGCCAGGATGCGCCCCTCGCACGCCTCGTCGGCAAGCGGTTTGTAACTGTCAAATGTGATCGTCGCGGTTTCCATATCGCCGTGCCGGCGGCCATCACCCGATGCTGAATATTATATGACAGAAAATCCCGGCGCGAGTTGCGGCGACGCGCGCAGAGTCCGCATTTCGGTCAGGGTTTTTCCCCGCCCGGCGCGCGGCGCGGCAGCTCGCGTATGGCATCGGCATTACTCCACGAAAAAACTTTCTCCGCGGCCTCCCGCCACGGCAGCCATTCGTAGCGCAGGTGCTCTTTCGGCTCGAGCGTGATTTCGAGCGGCCGCGGCACGAGCAACCCGAACACGTGCTCCGTATTGTGCGTCACGCCGGGCGCGTAGCGGTTGCGCCAGCGGCGGTAGATTTCATAGCGGTTCTGCTTGTGCCAGTCCGTGAGCAGGTGATCGCCCGCGTCGAGACCCGTCTCCTCCTTGAGCTCGCGCACCGCGGTGTCGCGCAGGCTCTCGTTCCCGTCCCGGCTGCCCGTCACCGACTGCCAGAAGCCCGGCCGGTCGGCGCGCTCGAGCAGCAGCGCCTCGAGCGCCGGCGTGTGCACCACCACCAGCACCGACACCGGGAGCTTGTAGGGCTGCTCCATGTGACGGCCGGCTTATTTTTCCGCGTCTGAGGCGCCGGGGGTCTTCTGCCGCGCGCTCTTCGCCCGTTCGAGCAGGGCCTCGGCCTCCGCGTTGCGCTCCTGCGCCTGGTAGAGCTTGGCGAGGTTGCCCAGCATCGTCACGACATCGGGATTCCGGGGCCCGGATGCTTTTTCAATGATCTCGATCGCGCGCCGGTACAGCGGCTCGGCTTCCGCAAACCGGCGTTGGGCGCGGTACATCTCCGCCAGATTATTCAGCACCGTTGCCACCTCGGGGTGGTCGCGCCCGAACGCCTTTTCCCGGATCGCAAGCGAGCGTTGGTATAGCGGCTCGGCCTCGAAATAGCGGGTCAGCGCCACATACGCCAGCGCCAGGTTGTTCAGCGTCGGCGCCACATCGGGATGGTCCGGGCCCCGCGCAACCTCGATGATCGGGAGCGCGCGCTGGTACAGCGGTATGGCCAGCGTATAGCGCCCCTGCTCCCGGTACAGCTCCGCAAGCCTGTTCAGCGTTGCGGCTACCAGCATATGTCCGGGCCCGACTGCTTTCTCCTGGATCGCGAGCAGGCGCTTGAGCAGGGGCTCGGCGTAGGCATGTTGCCCCTGCTCCAGGTAGAGCGCAGCCAGGTCGTTCAGCTGGTCTGCCATGTCCGGATGCTGCTCGCCGCGGATTTTCCGGGTGATGGCGAGCGCCTGCTTGTAGAGCGGTTCGGCTTCGCCGTAGCGGCCCTGCCGGTGATAAGCAACCGCGAGGAAATAGAGTGCAGCCACGTAACGGTGATCCTGGGTACCGAAAGTGCCGGCTTCGCGCACCGCAGCTTCGAAACGTATGCTGGCGGCGCGATGGTCTCCACTGCGGGCGGCGGCAAAACCGGCTCTCATGTGCTCATCCCATTCGGCCTCGCCCGCCAGCGCGGGCGCAGCGAAGAACAGGATGCAGGCCAGCGCGAATCCGGGGGCCAGCTTCATGCCGTTCAGGTTTTCTTCGCTTCCGCCCGCCGCAGGCGGATGTGGAGCTCCCGCAGCTGCTTCTCGTCCACCGGGCTCGGGGCGCGCGTCAGCAGGCACTGCGCGCGCTGGGTCTTGGGAAACGCGATCACGTCGCGGATCGAGTCCGCGCCCGCCATCAGCGCGACGATGCGGTCGAGCCCGAAGGCGATGCCGCCGTGCGGCGGCGCGCCGTACTGCAGCGCGTCGAGCAGGAAGCCGAACTTGGCCTGCGCTTCGTCGGCGCCGATGTCGAGCGCGCGGAACACCTTCTGCTGCACGTCCGCGCGGTGGATCCGCACCGAGCCGCCGCCGATCTCCCAGCCGTTCACCACCATGTCGTGGGCCTTGGCCCGCGCGCGCCCCGGGTCTTTCTCGAGCAGATCCTCGTGACCGTCGGCGGGGGAAGTGAACGGGTGGTGCATGGCGTTCCAGCGCTGCTCCTCCCCGTCCCATTCGAACATCGGGAAATCGAGCACCCACAGCGGCCGCCATCCGTTCTCCGCCAGGCCGCGCTCGTGCCCGATCCTCGCCCGCAGCGCGCCGAGCGCCTCGTTCACGATCTTCGCGGTGTCGGCGCCGAAAAAAATCAAATCCCCACCGACCGCCCCCGTACGCCTGATGGTTACATCCGTTACACCGGCAGGGAGGTACTTCAGGATCGGGGACGACAGCCCCGGTCCTGCGCCATCTTTGGCAAGCGTTTCGAGCTTGATGTACGCCAAACCCTTGGCGCCGTAAATCTTCACGAACTCGGTGTAGCCGTCGATCTCGCCGCGAGTGAGCGCGGCACCGCCCGGCACGCGCAGTCCCGCCACCCGCCCGCCCGGTGCGTTGGCGGGGCCCGCGAAAACCTTGAACGCCACGTTCTTCATCACGTCGGTGAGCTCGGTCAGCTCCAGCGGCACGCGCAGATCGGGCTTGTCCGAGCCGTAGCGGGACATCGCCTCGTCGTAGGAGATCCGGGGGAAGGGGTCGGGCAGCGCCGCGCCGAGCGTTTCCTTGAAGACGTGGCGGATCAGCGCCTCCATCAGGCTGATAATTTCCCCCTGGTCGAGGAAGGAGGTCTCGACGTCGATCTGCGTGAACTCGGGCTGGCGGTCGGCGCGCAGGTCCTCGTCGCGGAAGCACCTGACGATCTGGTAGTAGCGGTCGTAGCCCGCCACCATCAGCATCTGCTTGAACAGCTGCGGCGACTGCGGCAGCGCGTAGAACTCGCCGGGATGCACGCGTGCGGGCACCAGGTAGTCGCGCGCGCCCTCGGGTGTCGAGCGCGTGAGCATCGGCGTCTCGATGTCGATGAAGCCGTGGCGGTCGAGAAACCCGCGCACCGCCATCGCCGCGCGGTAGCGCAGCTTGAGGTTCTTCTGCATCGCGGGGCGGCGCAGGTCGAGCACGCGGTGCTCGAGCCGCACCATCTCCGACAGATTGTCGTCGTCCAGCTGGAACGCCGGCGGAGCCGAGGGATTGAGGATCTCGATCGTCTGCGCCAGCACTTCCACCTCGCCGGTGGGAAGATCGGGGTTGACCGTGCCTGCAGGCCGCTCGCGCACCTTGCCCGCCACCCGGATCACGTACTCGCTGCGCAGCCTGTCGGCGGTCCTGAAGGTTTCAGGCGCGTCCGGATCGGCGACGACCTGCACCAGGCCCTCGCGGTCGCGCAGGTCCACGAAAATCACGCCGCCGTGGTCGCGGCGGCGGTGCACCCAGCCGCACAGCGTCACGGTCTGGCCGAGATGCTTGCGGCTCACCAGCCCGCAGTATTCGCTACGCATCGCTCACAAAAGATAGCTGTCAGCTCTCGGCGGTCAGCTTAAAACGAGCATGCCTCAAGCTGATCACTGATGGCTGATGGCTGATGGCTGAAAGCTGAGTCATTGATTGACCGCCTTCTGCGGCGCGGCCGCCGGCCGGGAGAGGTTGCCCCTGCGGCCCGCGCCGTTGGGCGCGGCCACGCCCATCGAGATGATGTACTTGAGCGCCTCGTCCACCGTCATGTCGAGCTCGATCACGGAGGCGCGTGGGACCATTACGAAATAGCCCCCCGTCGGGTTCGGCGTGGTCGGCACGTAGACGCTGACATAATCGCCTTTGAGATGGTTCACGACGTCGCCGCCCGGCGTCCCGGTGAGGAAGGCGATGGTCCACGTCCCCTCGATCGGCCATTGCACGAGCAGCGCCTTGCGGAACGCCTGGCCGCCGGGCGCGAACAGCGTGTCGCTCACCTGCTTCACGCCGGTGTAGATCGAATTCACCACCGGGATGCGCGCGAGCACTCCTTCCCAGAACCGGACCAGCCGCTGGCCGAGGATGTTGGCGGCGAGCACGCCGGTCACGAACACGATCAGCAGCGTGAGCGCCACGCCCATGCCGGGAACGTGCACGCCGAGCCAGCCTTCGGTGCGGAACTCGGGCGGCAGCAGCCGCAGCGTCTGGTCCATGGTGCTCACCAGCAGGTTCAGCACCCACACGGTGATCACCAGCGGCACCCAGATCAGGAGCCCGGTGATGAAGTAACGCCGGATATGAGAACCCTTGGACATCTCTCGCCCGCGACCGGTGACAGCCTAGCCGCTCGCCGGGCTGGTCCCGGCGCTGGAGGAGGCGTCGGTCTTGGACGATTCCTTGGTAGAGCTGTCCGTGGGTTTCGGGCTGCCCGCGGGCTTCGGGTTGTCCGTGGGTTTCGAGCTGTCGGCGGGCTTGTCCGGTTTCGCCGCCGGCTTCGAATCGGGCTTGGCGCCGCTGTTCCTGAAATCGGTCGCGTACCAGCCCGTGCCCTTCAACTGGAAGCCGGCCGCGCTGACCAGCTTGTTGAACGCACGCTTGCCGCATTCGGGGCATAGTGTCAGTGGCTTGTCGCTCATGCGCTGCAGAAATTCCTGCTGGTGGCCGCACCAGTCGCATCGGTATTCGTAGATCGGCATGCTCTCTCCCCAACCTGAAAAAACATTATACCTTAACGAGTTAGCTCGCGTGATCGTACATGGGGGCAGTCGCTGGAGGATCAAGGCCTTGCTTCACAGGTGCCCTCGTTTCAACCGACAATAGACGATGGTTCCCCGCTGAGAGGACGGCTATGGGCGAAGCAACCGGGAAGATCGAGATCCACCGCGGGCTGAAAGGCGTCTACTTCGACCGCTCGCGCGCGTGCTACATCGACGGGCGCGCCGGCGAGCTGCGCTATCGCGGCTACTCGATCCACGACCTCGCCGGGCGTTCGACATTCGAGGAGACCTGTTACCTGCTCCTCAAGGGGGCTCTGCCCACGCGCGCGCAACTGGACTCGTTTACCGCGGAATTGAAGGCGGCGCGAGCGCTGCCCGAAGCGGTTTTCGACGTGATCCGGACGGTCAGGAGCGCCCATCCGATGGACGTATTGCGCACTTGCGTGTCCGCGCTGTCCGCGTTCGATCCGGAAACGGCGGACAAGTCGCCCGAGGCGACGCTGCGCAAGGGCATCCGGTTAACCGCGCAAGTGCCGATGATCGTCGCCGCGCACGAGCACATCCGCAACGGCCGCGAGCCTGTCGCGCCCGACCCGCGGCTCGCGCACGCCGCCAACTTCCTCTACCTGCTGAAGGGAAGAGCGCCGAGCGCTGACGCCGCGCGGCTGATGGACCTCGACATGGTGCTGCACGCCGAGCACGGCTCGAACGCCTCGTCGTTCGCGGCGCGCGTGGTGGCCGGCACCGAGGCCGATCTCCACGGCGCGATCACCGCCGCCGTGGCGGCGCTCGCCGGCCCGGCGCACGGCGGGGCGGCGGAAAACGTCATGCGCATGGCGCAGGAGATCGGCGACGCGTCGCGGGCCGCCGAGTACGTGAAGGCGAAGCGCGCGAACGGCGAGCCCGTGATGGGATTCGGCCACCGCGTCTACCGCGCCGAGGACCCGCGCGCGCGCCACATGCGCGCCGGGGTGGAGAAGCTCTCGCGCGAGATGGGGCCGGCGTGAACGTGAACGTGGATTTCTACGCGGGGGTCGTCTATTTCCTCAACGGCATCGCGGACGACCTGTTCGTTCCGCTCTTCGCGGCGGGGCGCGTGCCGGGCTGGACGGTGCAGGTGCTGGAGCAGATCGAGAACAACATACTCATCCGCCCGCTCACCCTCTACGACGGCCCCGCGCCGCGGGAATACGTTCCGCTCGACGCGCGCTAAACTCACTGACCTGTCGAGAACCGGCTGTTATCGATCTATGTCTGACAAGTATTGGGGCCCCCTTGGTGAGCTAATGACCGAGGCCGAGATGCACGACTTCGGGATTCAGGTTGTAGTGAATCAATTGCAGCGTGAGGGGTACGAGGTAGTTAACATTGTCACAGAACTCAACAGGTCCCCTCAGATCGTCGCGAAAACGGGCGGTCAGTTGGCGTTCATTAGTGTGCGAACGGCACCATATCCGAACAGCGGCCAGGCTCCCAGCCCTGCCGCGAAGAGCAGTAGCAGCAGGGAGCAGCAGGGGGTCAGTTCTTGACTTTACACTTGGTTCGACTCGATGGGGAACAGCAGGGGGTCAGTTCTTGACTTTACACTTGGTTCGACTCGATGGTGATGCAATGTCAAGAACTGACCTCAGGACACGTTAACTTTACACCTAATTCGACTCGATGGTGATGTAAGGTCAAGAACTGACCCTAGAGGCTCTAGAGGCTCTACTAGAGGCTCTAGAGGCTAGAGGACACGCTAGAGGACACGTTCTCCACCCGCGAAGTGCTTGCGGCCCTCGCGAAACAGCGCAATGAGCGCGCCGCGCGCAAGCGCAAACAAGCCGCTTGACTGGTCCGCCCGCTCGCGGCGGGACCTGCTTCTGATCGATGCGTTTTACGCGCAGTTCGGCGACAAGCTCCTGATACCGTTTCAGGCGCGGGCGAGGACGATGGCAGCGGTGGCGACGATGTCGTCCACGCTCGCCCCGCGCGAGAGGTCGCTGATCGGCCGCGCGAAGCCCTGCAGCACGGGGCCGATGGCGCGCGCGCCGGCGAGGCACTGGGTGAGCTTGTAGCCGATGTTTCCCGCGTCGAGGTCGGGGAAAACCAGCACGTTCGCCTGTCCCGCGACCGGACTGTCGCCCTTCAACTTCCTCGCCGCCACCTCCGGCACGAGCGCCGCATCGGCCTGCAACTCGCCGTCTATGGCGAGCCCCGGCGCGCGTTCCCGGGCGAGCGCGAGCGCGCGGGTCACTTTTTCGACGCGAGCGTGCTGCGCGCTGCCCTTGGTGGAAAACGAGAGCAGCGCGACGCGGGGCTCTTCGTGCAAGAGCATCCGGCAGCTTTCCGCCGAGGCGAGCGCGATGTCGGCGAGCGCCTCGGGATCCGGGTCCACGTTGACCGCGCAGTCCGCGTAGATAAAGCACCTCGCGGCCCCGCCCTCTCCGCCGGGAACGACCACCAGGAAAAAGCTGGACGGCGTGCGGATACCCTCAGCGAGCCCCACAGTCATCAGGCCCGCCTCGATTACGCGTCCGGTGGTGGTCGTCACGCCGGCGATCATCGCGTCGGCGTCTCCGGCCTTGACCATCATCCCGGCGTGGAACAAGGGCTTGCGCACCAGCCGCTCCGCGACCTTCAGGTTCGCGCCCGGCCGGCCGGCCGAATAGAGGGCTGCGTAAGCCCCGAGCCGGGCGCTCTCCGCCGGATCGAGCACGGCGATTCCGTCGAGCGGCACGCCCACGCGCGCGGCGGCCGCGCCGAGCAGGATCGGTATCGCTATGCGCTCGTCCGCGAGCCGCCGCGCCGCGGCGACGATGCGCTCGTCATGCCCTTCAGGGAATACAAGACGCTTCGGCCTTGCACGCGCCTTCGCGATGCAAGCGTCAATGACGTCGTTCACAAGTGTAAGGCAGAAGGATGAAGGAAAACCGTTAGACTTAAACCCGTTAAATCGGGAGATCGGGAGGTCGTGAGATGGAGGTTTTTCCCTCTCCCGCTCTCGCGCCCTCCCGCCCTCACGGCCCTTGCCTTCTGCCTTCCCGTTCGCTAGAACGGGATGTCGTCGTCCATCTGGTCGAACGCCCCGCCCTTCTTGGCGGCGGGCTGCGGCTTGCCGCCGCCGGATGCAGCCGCGGCCGGCTCGCGCGCCATCGGCTCCGAGCCGCCGCTCGCGCTGCGCCCCCCGAGGAGCTGCATGCGGTCGGCGACGATCTCGGTCGAATACCGGTCCTGGCCTTCCTTGTCCTGCCACTTGCGGGTGCGGATGCGGCCCTCGACGTAGACCGGGGAGCCCTTCTTCAGGTACTCGCCGGCGATCTCGGCGGTCTTGCCGAAGAAGGCGATGCGGTGCCATTCGGTATGCTCCTGCTGCTCGCCGCTCTTGTCCTTCCATTTTTCGGAAGTCGCGATGCGGATGTTGGTGACCGCGTCGCCGCTCGGCAGGTAGCGGGTTTCCGGGTCGGCGCCGAGGTTGCCGATGAGTATCACCTTGTTGACCGAGGCCATGGCGGGCTCCTGGAAGAAGACAGTTGCAAGTATAACCAGATAACGAGCAGCGCCGCGTCGAACGCGGCGACACCCGCGGCGCCCCAGCGGCCGTAGAGGAAGCCGCCGGCCGCGGCGCCGAAAAAGGTGCCGAAAAACTGCAGGCTGGTGAACACCCCGATCGCCATCCCCTTGTTCCCGACCGGGGCATCCCGGGTGACGAGCGAGGGCAGCGCAGCCTCCAGTACGTTGAAAGCGGTGAAAAAAACCAGGAGATGGCTCGAGATCATCCACGCGTTGCCGGTGAGCCACGGCGTCAGCAGCTGGCCGGCGAGCAGCACGGCGACCGCGCCCAGGACGGTCGTCCGGGTCCGCTCCACGCTGCCGGAACCGAGCACCGCCGGCAGCATCAGGACGAACGAGCCCAGCATCACCGGCAGGTACACCAGCCAGTGCTGGTCCGCCGGCAGGCCCGCCCGGCGCAGGTCGAGCGGCACCGCGATGAACAGCGCCATCAGCACCGCGTGCAGCGCGAAGATGCCGTAGTTGAGGCGCGCGAGCCGGGGGTCGCGCAGCGCGGCCATGAGCTGCTGCATCGCGGGCGTCCCGCTGCGGTGCGGACGTTCCGGGACGTCGGGGACGATGCCGTAGACCACGCCCATCGCCGCGAGCACCAGCACGCCGGTCATGATGAAGATGCCCGGCACGCCGATCGCGCGGTCGAGCCACGGCGAGAGCACCAGCGAGAGCGCGAAGGTGGCGCCGATGGTGGAGCCGATCATCGCCATCGCCTTGGTGCGGTGCTCTTCGCGCGTGAGGTCGGCCGTCATCGCCATCACCGGGGCGGCGATCGCCCCGGCGCCCTGCAGCAGGCGCCCCAGGATCACGATGTAGATGTGCTGGCCGAGCGCGGCGATGAAGCTGCCGGCGGCGAAGATCGCGAGCCCGGCGTAGATCACGGGCTTGCAGCCGTAGCGGTCGGACCACCAGCCGAAGGGGATCTGGAGCACCCCCTGCGTGAGCCCGTAGACGCCGATCGCGACGCCGACCAGCGTCAGGTCGCCGCCCCCCGGCAGCCCTTCCGCGTAGAACGCGAACACCGGCAGGATCACGAACATGCCCAGCATGCGCAGCCCGAAGATGCTGGAGAGGGAGAGCGCCGCGCGCAGTTCTTCCGGGCTCATGCGGCCGCCGCTTTGCATGGGGAGTGAACCAGGTTGGGAAAAGACGGAAATCTTCGGTATATTAGCAGGTTTAGCTACGATTTCGTCCGACTTTGGCCGCTCACCGACCCAGCCTCGTACGGTTGCAGACCCATCTGCAAACTGAGGGGCCCGAAACCGCGCGGACGGGCGAGCACATCCGCGTCCGCGGCGCGCGCACGCACAATCTCAAGAACGTCAGCCTCGACCTGCCGAGGAACCGCCTGGTCGTCATCACCGGACTGTCGGGATCGGGCAAGTCCTCGCTCGCGTTCGACACGCTCTACGCCGAGGGCCAGCGCCGCTACGTGGAGTCGCTCTCGGCCTACGCGCGGCAGTTCCTGCAGCTGATGGAGAAGCCGGACGTGGATCTCATCGAGGGGCTGTCGCCCGCGATCTCGATCGAGCAGAAAGCGGCGGGCCACAACCCGCGCTCGACGGTGGGCACCGTCACCGAGATCCACGACTACCTGCGGCTGCTCTACGCCCGCATCGGCGACCCGCATTGCCCCGAGCACAACATCCTGCTCTCGGCGAGCAGCGTCTCGCAGATGGTGGACCACGTGCTGGAACTCCCGGAGGACACGCGGCTCATGATCCTCGCACCCCTCATCGTCGGCAGGAAGGGCGAGCAGGCCGATCTCTTCGAGGAGCTGCGCGCGCAGGGCTTCGTGCGGCTGCGCGTGGACGGCGAGGTCCACGAGATCGACGCGCTGCCCAGGCTGAGGAAAAACGTCAAGCACACGGTCGAAGTGGTGGTGGACCGGCTCAAGGTGCGTCAGGACGCCAAGCAGCGGCTCGCCGAATCGTTCGAAACGGCGCTGCGCCACGCCGACGGGCGCGCGCTGGCAGTGGAGATGGATTCGGGAAGAGAACATCTCTTTTCCGCCAAGTTCGCCTGCCCGGTGTGCAGCTACTCGCTGCCCGAGCTCGAGCCGCGCCTGTTCTCCTTCAACAACCCGATGGGCGCCTGCCCGCGCTGCGACGGGCTCGGCGCCATCAGCTTCTTCGACCCCCGGCGCGTCGTCGCCTTTCCCGACCTCTCGCTCGCTTCCGGCGCGATCAGGGGCTGGGACCGGCGCAACCAGTTCTACTTCCAGATGCTGCAATGCCTGGCGGGCCACTACGGCTTCGACCTCGAGACGCCGTTCGAGGCGCTGCCGGAGAGAGCGCGCGAGGCGGTGCTGCACGGCTCCGGCGCGGAGAGAATCAGGTTCGTCTACCCCGGCGAACGCGGCAAGAGCCACGTGCGCGAGCACGCGTTCGAGGGCGTCATCCCCAACCTCGAGCGCCGCTACCGGGAAACCGATTCGATCGTGGTGCGCGAGGAGCTCGCCAAGCATCTCAATACCCGGCCTTGCCCCGAGTGCAACGGCACGCGGCTGCGGCGCGAGGCGCGGCACGTCACCGTCGCCGGCCGCGCCATCTACGACATCAGCGCGCTGACGCTGGCGCAGGCGAGCCGGTTCTTCGAGACCGTCGCGCTGGCGGGCGTCAAGCAGGCGATCGCGGAGAAGATCATCCGCGAGATCGCCACCCGCATCGCGTTCCTGAACAACGTGGGGCTCGACTATCTCTCGCTCGACCGCCCGGCGGACACGCTCTCCGGGGGCGAGGCGCAGCGCATCCGCCTCGCCTCCCAGATCGGCTCGGGCCTGACCGGCGTGATGTACGTGCTCGACGAGCCCTCGATCGGGCTGCACCAGCGCGACAACGCGCGGCTGATCGCGACGCTCAAGCGCCTGCGTGACACCGGCAACTCCGTGATCGTGGTCGAGCACGACCGGGAGGCGATCATGAGCGCGGACCACGTCGTCGACATGGGGCTCGGCGCGGGCGAGCACGGCGGCGCGGTCATCGCGCAGGGCGCGCCGAGGGAAATCGCGGCGGACCCGGTCTCGCTCACCGGCCAGTACCTCTCCGGGCGCCGCAGGATCGAAGTGCCGGCGCTGCGCCACCGCCCGGGCCCGAAGCGCCGGCTGGTGATCGCGGGCGCCAGCGGCAACAACCTGAAGGACATCACGGTGAGCGTGCCGGTGGGCCTCTTCGTGTGCGTGACCGGCGTCTCGGGCTCGGGCAAGTCCACGCTCATCAACGACACGCTGTACCCGGCGGTGGCGCGCCACCTCTACGGCAGCGGGCTCGAGCCCGCACCTCATGTGTCCATGCAAGGCCTGGACTCGTTCGACAAGGTGGTGAGCGTGGACCAGAGCCCGATCGGCCGCACGCCGCGCTCCAACCCGGCCACCTACACCGGCCTCTTCACGCCGATCCGCGAGCTCTTCGCCGGCGTGCCGGAAGCGCGCGCCCGCGGCTACGGCGCGGGGCGCTTTTCGTTCAACGTCAAGGGCGGGCGCTGCGAGGCGTGCCAGGGCGACGGCGTGCTGAAGGTCGAGATGCACTTCCTGCCCGACATCTACGTGCCGTGCGACGTGTGCCACGGGGAACGCTACAACCGCGAGACGCTCGACGTGCGCTACAAGGGGAAGAACGTCCACGAAGTGCTGCAGATGACGGTGGAGCAGGCGGCGGAATTCTTCGGCGCGGTGCCGGCGATCGCGAGGAAGCTGCAGACCCTGCTCGACGTGGGCCTCGGCTACCTCAAGCTCGGCCAGAGCGCGACCACGCTCTCCGGCGGCGAGGCGCAGCGCGTGAAGCTCGCGCTGGAGCTCTCCAAGCGCGACACCGGGCGCACGCTGTACATATTGGACGAGCCGACCACCGGGCTGCATTTCCACGACATCGACCTGCTGCTGCGCGTGCTCAACCGGCTGCGCGACCACGGCAACACGGTGGTGGTGATCGAGCACAACCTCGACGTCATCAAGACCGCCGACTGGGTGATCGACCTCGGCCCCGAGGGCGGCGACGGCGGCGGCCGCGTGATCGCCGAGGGCACGCCGGAGGAGATCGCGAGGAACAAGGCGAGCTATACTGGCCAGTACCTCAAATCCGTACTGACGTGAGATCGGGAGATCGGGAGATGGAA
>JACOVL010000081.1 GCA_016177355.1 Betaproteobacteria bacterium
CGCTTTCTTCTCGGACTCCATCCGCGCGGCGATTTCCTGCTGCGCCTTCTTCTCGGCTTCCTCGCGCGCCTTGCGCTCGGCGTCGATCATGGCCTGGACTTCGACGCGGGCCTTGGCCTCGGCTTCCTCGCGCGCCTTGGCGAGCGCCTCTTCCCTCGATTTGCGCTCGGCTTCGGCCTGGCGCTCGGCTTCCTCGCGCGCCTTGCGCTCGGCGGCGATCCTGGCTTCGGCGTCCTCGCGCGCCTTGCGCTCGGTTGCGGCCTTGGCTTCCGCGTCCTCGCGGGCGCGGTTCGCCTGCTCCTGCAGCTCCCGCATCTGCGCCCTGGAGCGGGCCTCGGCTTCCTCGCGCGCCTTCTTCTCGGCTTCCTCGCGCGCCTTGCGCTCGGTTTCCTCGCGCTCGCGCGCCTCGGCTTCGAGCTTCGCCTTGCGCTCGGCTTCGACGCGCGCCTCGGCTTCGCCGCGCGCCTCGGCCTTCGCCTCCTCCAGGGCCTTCATTGCCGCCGCCATGCGCTGCCGGGCCCCGGCATCGCCGCCCGCCGATTGCGCGGCCGCTTTCGCTTCGGCCTCGGCCTTCGCTTTTGCGGCGGCCTCGGCCATCGCGAGCGCCTTCGCCACCGCGTCTTCGGCCGACTTGGCGCGCGCCTCGGCTTCCGCCCGCGCCCTGGCTTCGGCCTCCGCATGCGCCTTGATCTCGGCTTCCATCCTGGCGCGCTGCTCGGTTTCCTGCCTGGCGCGCGCCTCGGCCTGCGCGAGAGCGTCCTGCAACGCTTTCATCTGCGCTTCCACCGCGGACTTCGCCCTGGTTTCGGCCTCGGCGTGCGCCCGCGCCTCGGCTTCCGCCCTGGCGCGCGCCTCGGCTTCCGCCTTGGCCTTGGCTTCGGAGGCGAGCTTCACTTCGACTTCCGCCTTGGCCCGCGTTTCCGCCTCCGCGCGCGCCTTGGCTTCGGCGTCGGCACGCGCCTTGGCTTCCATCGCCGCCTTGACCCGCGCCTCGGCTTCCGCCTTGGCTTTGCTGTCGGCGGCGGCCTTGGACTCGGCCTCGGCCTTGGCGCGCGCTTCCGTCGCGGCTTTCGCCGCCGCCTCGGCCCTGGCTTTTGCTTCTGTCTCGGCCTTGGCCTTGGCCTCGGCGAGCGCCCGCGCCCGCGCTTCCGTTTCCTGGCGCACCTTGGCCTCGGCCGACGCGCGCGCCGCGGCCAGCGCGCGGGCCTTGGCTTCGGCCTCGGCTTTGGCGCGGGTCTCGGCTTCGGCGTTCAACTTGGACATCGCCGCGGGGGTGGTGAAATCGAAATCGTCGGCCTCCGCCGCGGGAGCTGCGGCCTTCGCCGCGGCTGCCGGGGCCGGTGCGGCCTGCGGAGAGGAGAACACCCGGAGGAAACCGTCGGCGGTCAGCTTCTCGAGCGCCTCGTTCAGCTTCTGCTGCGGCATCCCCGACTTCTTGACCAGGTCGGCGACGGTGGACTTGCCGTCGACCGCGAGGAACACCAAACCGAGGTCGCGCGGCAGCTTGACGGTCTTGTTCTTGACCTCGAGCACGCCCTTGGGCGTCTTGGTGTAGATGGTTTGCGGGTGCATAGGATTAAATCGCTCCGCGCTGCACTGTTGTGCGGAAAGCCATTTGCTTTCCGCGTGTTAGATGCCATTGCAATCGTCCGTTCATTATAGTCTAATACGCCGTTAAATCCTCCGATAGATTTTCGGCTTACGAGGGCAGCATGTTGGATGTTCGCCGCAACGATTTCGACGTCACCAACAGCATCAATACGACCGACCCCGGGCCGGTGTCCCAGGAAGTCTCCCGCATCTACCAGGACCTCTACCAGCAGGACACGCCCGCCAACCTGGGGCAGGCGTTCACCGATCTGGGCCGCCTCTACCGCGGCGAGTTTCCCGGCTACTGCGAGTGCGAGACCGACTACCACGACGTCCAGCACGTGCTGGACGTGACGCTCGCGATGGCGCGCCTGATGCACGGCTGCGCGCACATCACCAGCCCCGACATCATCGGCGAGCGGCTGTTCCGCTTCGGCGTCATCACCGCCCTCTACCACGACTGCGGCTACATCCGCCACCGCAAGGACACCAAGCACCAGAACGGCGCCGAGTACACCTCGGTGCACGTGTCGCGCGGGGGGCGTTTTCTCGAGGAGTACATGCCGACGATCGGCATGGCCGACCTGGCGCAGGCCGCGGCGCGCACCGTCCATTTCACGGGGTACGAAATCGCGGTGGACAAGATCCGGGTGCCGGGTCCCGAGTTCCGCCTGCTCGGCAACCTGCTCGGCAGCGCGGACATCCTGGCGCAGATGGCCGACCGCTGCTACCTCGAGAAATGCTACGACCGGCTCTATCCGGAATTCGTGCGCGGCGGCATCGCCCGCAAGCGCCACGTTGACGGGCGCGAGGAGATCATATTCGCGTCGGCCGCGGACCTGATCTTCAAGACGCCGCGCTTCTACCAGGGCGCGACCAAGCGGCTGAAGCAGGATCTCGGCGGCTGCTACAACTACGTCGAGCGGCACTTCGGCGGCCAGAACGTCTATTTCGACGAGCTGGAAAAGAACATCAGCCACGCGCGCTCGATCGCTGAGGTGGGCGACATCTCGCTGCTGCGCCGCCGCCCGGCGGGCACCACCGAGAAGAGCGGGACCGAGGAGCCGCAACTGCGGCTGATCTGAGCTGACAGCCGATAGCTGACAGCCGTCAGCTTTCCACGGTCAGTACGATTTTCCCGGTGTGCTGGCTCGATTCCATCATGGCGTGCGCCTGCGCCGCCTGCACCAGAGGGAAGGTATGGCGGGTCACAACGCGTATCGCGCCGTCCTCGATTTTCGGCCAGACTTTCGCTTCCAGCTCCCGGGCGATGCTCGCCTTGTAGGCGGCCGGCCGGGTGCGCAGCGTCGAGCCGGTGTAGGTCAGGCGCTTGAGCATCACCGGCATCAGGTTAATCTCGACCCTGGAACCCGCCGGGAAGGCGAGCTGGATGATGCGGCAGTCGTGGGAGGCGGCTTTGAAATTCTTCTCGATGTTGGGGCCGCCGACGATGTCGAGGATGACGTTGGCGCCGCCTTCCTCGCGCGCGATCTCGACGAAATCCTCCCGCCGGTAGTCGACCACGCGGTCGGCGCCGAGGTCGCGGCAGATCCTGCAGCGGGCTTCCGGGCTGTCGGTGGCGATGACTTTCGCGCCGAAAGCCTTGCCGAGCTGGATCGCGGTGGTGCCGATGCCGCCCGCGCCGCCGTGCACCAGGAACGTCTCTCCCGCCGCGAGGCCGGCGCCCATGAATACGTTGCTCCATACGGCGAAGAACGTCTCCGGCAGGCCCGCTGCATCGAGCAGCGACACTCCCTTCGGCACCGGCAGGCAATGCTGCGCATCGACCGCGCAGTACTCGGCGTAGCCGCCGCCGTTGGCGAGCGCGGCCACTTTGTCGCCGGCCGACCAGCGCCCGGCCTGGCTCCCCAGGGCGACCACCTCGCCGGACACCTCGAGTCCCGGCAGCTCCGATGCGCCGGCCGGAGCCGGGTAGAGGCCCTTGCGCTGCATGAGGTCCGGGCCGTTGACGCCGGCGGCGGCGACCTTGACCAGGACTTCCCCGGGCTTCAACCGGGGCAGGGGTTCGTCGGCGGGCTTCAGTACTTCCGGCCCCCCGGGAGCGGTGATCCTGACGGCTTTCATCCGGTCGGGCAGGCCCATCGTTTTATACTAGCACGCGCAAGGAGGGGATCATGAAGACCGGGAGGGGACCGAAGTGACCAACCTGCTGCCGCGGCACGACCGCTACGATTATTCCCCGATCACGGAGCGCAAGGACTACAGCTGGCCGGGCGGCAAGCGGCTCGCCTTCTGCATCACCACCAACGTCGAGGCCTACGCTTACGGCAAGGGGCGCGGCCACGACAGCGCCAAGCCCGGCGAGCCGCAGACGCAGCGCAACTACTCCTGGCGCGACTACGGCAACCGCGTCGGCATCTGGCGGCTGTTCGATCTCGCCGAGGAATTCCGGATGCCGCTCGCGCACAACGCCAACAGCCTGCTCTACGACGTCGCGCCGCAGATCATGGACCGCATGCGGGCGCGCGGCGACGAGATCGTCGGGCACGGCCGCACCAATTCGGAGAACCTCCACGATTTCCGCTGGGAAGCGGACGAGGTGCGCCTCATCCGCGAGGTGACCGAGACCTTCGCCCGGCACGAGGGCAGGCCGCCCAGGGGCTGGATGGGGGCGGGCGCCTACGAGAATCCCTGGACGCCGGACCTGCTGAAGGAGGCGGGCTACACCTACCTCATGGATTGGCCGTGCGACGACCAGCCGCTCTGGATGCGCACGCGCTCGGGGCCGCTGCTGCTGGTGCCGTACCCGGTGGAACTGAACGACTCGCCGCAGATCATCCACCGTCAGCACTCGGGACGGGAATTCTGCGACATGCTGGTGGACCAGTTCGAGGAGATGATCGAGCAGAGCGCGCACCATCCGCTCGTGTGCAACCTCTCGATCCATCCCTTCGTGTTCGGCCAGCCGTTCCGGCTGCGGCCCCTGAGGAATGCGTTAAGGCATTGTTTTTCAAATAAATTCATGGACCGCGTGTGGAAGTGCAAACCGGGCGACATCGCCGACTACTGCTGCGCGATGAAGCCGGGGATCATCCCCGGCAGCTAGGCGGCGGCGTGGGCGCGATCGAAGAGAAGCTGGCGAAGATGGGGCTCAAGCTGCCGCCGGTCCATCCCTATCCGAGCCCGAACCGCATCCCCTGCGTGCAGGCCGGCAACATCCTGTTCCTCGGCGGGCACAGCACGGCGCGCCACCCGCTGGCGCTGGGCGGCAAGAACACCGGCAAGGTTGGCACCGAGGTCACCGAGCAGGAAGCCCGGCACGCGGCGCGCTCGGTCGCACTGCACATGCTCGCCTCGATCAAGGCCCACGCCGGCGACCTCGACCGCGTGAAGCGGGTGATCCGGCTGCACGGCATGGTCAACTCCGCGCCCGGCTTCGAGCGCCAGTTCGCGGTGATCGACGGCGCCTCCGACCTGTTCTACGAGCTGTTCGGCCCGGAGCGCGGCGCCCACGCCCGCTCCGCCATCGGCGTCGCGGAACTCCCGCGCCGCTCCATCCTCGAGATCGTCGGCGAATTCGAACTGCATCCGTGAGGAAAGCATGAAACTGGACCCGAAGCGCGCCGCGC
Organism: Betaproteobacteria bacterium; assembly: GCA_016177355.1. Taxonomy (GTDB): domain Bacteria; phylum Pseudomonadota; class Gammaproteobacteria; order Burkholderiales; family SG8-41; genus SG8-41. The sequence continues at coordinate 5,181 of JACOVL010000081.1, forward strand.
TGCTCGTGCTCGACGTGCAGAACGATCTCGTGCCGGAGACCGCCGGCATCCGGCAATACCGCACGCTCGACCACATCGCGGCGGTGCTGCGCGCCGCGCGCCGCAGGAAGCTCGCCGTCATCCACGTCACCGCGTCGGTGCGGCGCGATTTCCGCGACATCCCGTCGGGGAGCCCGCTGTGGATCGGCCTGCGCAGGAAGAAGCAGCTGATCCTCGGCACGCGCGGCGGCGCGATCCACCCGAAGGCGAAGCCGCTGCCGCGCGAGCTCGTCGTCAACAAGACCTGCGTGAACCCGTTCCTCACCACCAGCCTCGGGCAGGCGCTGCACAACGCCGACGTCAACACCGTGATCATCGCGGGCCTGTGGACGAACTACGTGGTCGAGGCGACCGCCCGCCACGCGGCGGACGTGGGCTACCGCACCTACGTCGTGCGCGAGGCGTGCGCGAGCAACGACATTTTCAACCACGAGTTCGCGATGAACCGCATCCTGCCGACGATCTGCTACGTGGTCGGCGTGCGCGAAGTGCTCTCCGCGCTGGAATGAGGCGCCGCGGGGCGCGGGCTGGCCGCCGGCAGTTTTATATAACTTATTGTTTATAAAGGAATTAATGAAGGTCACGATACTGGACGACAACCTCGACGCGATCCGCCACCTGCCGAGCTACCGCAAGCTCGCCGGCCACGACGTGAAGATCTGGAACGATCACACCAAGGACGTCGACACGCTGGCCGGGCGGCTCGCGGACACGGAGGCGCTGGTGCTGATCCGCGAGCGCACGCCGATCCGCGCGCCGCTGATCGAGCGCCTGCCGAAGCTCAGGCTGATCTCGCAGCGCAGCGTCTATCCGCACATCGACGTCGAGGCCTGCACCCGGTGCGGCGTCATCGTGTCCTCCGACCTGCACCCGGGCCGTCCCTCGTTCGCGACGGCGGAGCTGACGTGGGGACTCGTCATCGCCGCCATGCGCGGCATACCGCAGCAGATGGCGGCGCTGAAGGCGGGGCGCTGGCAGACGATGCTCGGCACCGCCGCGCGCGGCCGCACGCTCGGCATCCTCGGCTACGGCCGCATCGGCGGCGCGGTCGCCGGTTACGGAAGAGCTTTCGGCATGAAAGTGCTGGCGTGGGGGCGCGAGAGATCGCAGGAGCGGGCGCGCGCCGACGGCCACGAGGCCGTCGCCAAGGAGGCGCTGTTCGAGCGCTCCGACGTGGTGAGCGTGCACCTGCGCGCGACGAAGGACACGCTGGGGCTCGTCACCGCCGCGGATCTCGCGCGCATGAAGCCGACCGCGCTGTTCGTCAACACCAGCCGCGCTTCGGTCGTCGCGCCCGGCGCGCTGGTCGCGGCGCTCAAGGCCGGACGGCCCGGCATGGCGGCGGTGGATGTCTACGAGGAAGAACCGGTGCTCGGCGGCAACCACCCGCTGCTCAAGATGGACAATGTGGTGTGCACGCCGCACCTCGGCTACGTCGAGCGCGACGGTCTCGAATCGGCGTTCGACGCGATCTTCGACCAGGTCCTCGCCTACGGACAGGGCAGGCCGATCAACGTCGTCAATCCGGAGGTCCTCGAACAGCGCTGAAATCCGTTTGCAAACAATAACCAGGAGGAAATCATGAATCACGGCACGTACCAGTTAGTCTGCGCAGCGCTGCTCGCGGCGGTTTCCGCCGCGGCGTCCGCGGCGTATCCCGACAAGCCGATCCGCCTGATCGTGCCGTTCGCGCCCGGCGGCCCCAACGACATCCTGGGCCGGATGATGGGGCAGAAGATGACGGAACAGCTGGGACAGGCGGTGGTGATCGAGAACCGCGGCGGCGCGGGCGGCACCATCGGGCTCGACGCCGCCGCCAAGTCCCCCGGCGACGGCTACACCCTCTCGATGGGCGGCTCGAGCAACATGGCGGTCGCGCCGAGCCTCTATTCCAGGCTGCCGTACGACTCGCTCACGGACTTCACGCCGATCATCAGCGTCGCCCACGTGCCGTACGCTATTGGCATCAACCCGACGGTGCCAGCGAAGACCGTGAAGGAGCTGGTCGCGATCGCAAGGCGCAAAGCGAACTACCTGAGCTACGGCTCTTCCGGCACCGGCAGCATGTCCAGTCTCTCCGCCGAGCTGCTGAGTTCGATGGCGAAGGTGAAGATCCTCCACGTCCCGTACAAGGGCACCGCGCCGGCGCTGACCGACGTCGTGAGCGGCCGGATCGACATGATGTTCGCCGACTTGTCGCTGATCCGGAACCTTGCCAGGGCCGGCAAGTTGAGACTCGTCGCCGTGACCGGCTCGAAGCGTTCGCCGGCGGCGCGCGAGGTTCCCACCGTTTCGGAATCGGGGCTGAAGGGCTATGTGATCGAGCCGTGGTTCGGGGTGGTCGCGCCCGCCGGAGTGCCGCGCGACATCGTCACGCGCCTGAACGACGTGATCGCCGCGGCACTGAAGGCCCCCGACGTGACGCAGCGGCTGGATGCGCTCGGTTACGAGCCGATCGGCGGCACGCCGGAGCAGTTCGCAGCCACCATCAAGGCCGACATCGCGCGCTACGCGAAGATCGTCAAGAGCGCCGGCATCAAGGCCGAGCGGTAACGTGGCGCTCAGCCGAGCTCGCTGAAGGCTGCGCGGATCGCGGCGACGCGGGCCTTCACGTCGGGCAGCGGCGCCTCGATGCGCAGGCGGTCCTGGCCGGCGAGGCGGTAGTTCTTTTTCTGCTGCACGAGCGCCAGCACCCGGGCGGGCTCGATCGGGGGATGCTTCACGAATTGCAGCTGGATCGCGGTCTCGGTCGCGTCTATGCGCGCGATGCCGAGCGGCTTGCCGAGGATGCGCAGGCGGTGGCTCTCGATCAGCGCGCGCGCCGGCTCGGGGAGCGGCCCGAAGCGGTCCACCAGTTCCTCGCGGAGCCCGTCGAGCGCGTCCTGCGTCTCGCAGTTGGCGAGCCGCTTGTAGAGCACGAGGCGCTCGTGCACGTCGGCGCAATAGCCTGCCGGCAACAATGCCGGCACATGGAGGTTGATCTCGGTGGTGACGCCGAGCGGCGCGGCGAGATCGGGCTCCTTGCCGAGCTTCAACGCCCGCACCGCGGTGTCGAGCATCGCGACGTAGAGGCTGAAGCCGATTTCCTGCATCTCGCCGCTCTGCTCGTCGCCCAGCACCTCGCCCGCGCCGCGGATCTCGAGATCGTGCATCGAGAGGAAGAAGCCGGAACCGAGCTCCTCCATCATCTGGATCGCCTCCAGCCGTTTCTTCGCCTGCGAAGTGATGTTGCCCTCGTCGGGCAGCAGCAGGTAGGCGTAGGCCTGGTGGTGCGAGCGGCCGACGCGCCCGCGCAGCTGGTGCAGCTGCGCGAGCCCGAACTTGTCGGCGCGCTCGATGATGATGGTGTTGGCGGTCGGGATATCAATGCCGGTCTCGATGATGGTGGTGCAGAGGAGCAGGTTGAAGCGCTGCTGGTAGAAATCGCGCATCACGTGCTCGAGGTCGCGCTCGCGCATGCTCCCGTGCGCGACGCGGACGCGCGCTTCGGGCAGCAGCCTGGCGAGCGTTTCCGCAGCATGGTCTATGGTGTCTATGTCGTTGTGCAGGTAGTAGATCTGGCCGCCGCGCTTCAGCTCGCGCAGCGCGGCCTCGCGGATCTGCCCCTTGCCCGTCCGCGCGACGAAGGTCTTGATCGCGAGCCGCCGCTCCGGCGCGGTGGCGATCACCGAGAAATCGCGCAGCCCCTCCAGCGCCATCGCCAGCGTGCGCGGGATCGGCGTCGCGGTGAGCGTCAGCACGTCCACCTCCGCGCGCAGCGCCTTCAACCGTTCCTTCTGGCGCACGCCGAAGCGGTGCTCCTCGTCCACGATGACGAGCCCCAGGTTCCTGAACTGCACGCCGCGGCCGAGCAGCTTGTGCGTGCCGATCGCGATGTCCACGCCGCCGCAGGCGAGGCCCGCCAGCGCCTCCGCAGTCTCGGTCCCGGTGCGGAAGCGCGACAGCTCCGCGAGCTTCACCGGCCACTCGTCTTGAACTTGCGCAAAGCGGTCGGAAAAGGTGTTGAAGTGCTGCTCGGCGAGCAGCGTCGTCGGCACCAGCACCGCGACCTGCTTTCCGTCAGCGACCGCGGCGAACGCCGCGCGCAGCGCGACTTCGGTCTTGCCGAAGCCCACGTCGCCGCAGATCAGGCGGTCCATCGGCTTGCCGCTCCTCAAGTCCTCCACCACGGCGTCGATCGCGGCGGCCTGGTCGGGCGTCTCCTCGAACGGGAAGCCCTCGGCGAACGCCTCGAGGTCGTGGCTCTTCACCTGGAACGCGTGGCCCTGCCTGGCGGCGCGCTGCGCGTAGAGGTGCAGCAATTCCGCGGCGGTGTCGCGCACCTGCCGCGCGGCTTTCCTGCGCGCCCTGTCCCACTCGCCGCCGCCGAGCTGGTGCAGCGGCGCGGCTTCCGCCGGCGCGCCGCTGTAGCGGCTGATGAGATGCAGGCTGGAGACCGGCACGTAGAGCTTGTCGCCGCCCGCGTACTCCAGCGTCAGGAACTCCCCCAATTGATCAATGAGGCCCTCGCCCAGGTTCATCGTCGTGAGCCCGAGGTAGCGGCCGACGCCGTGGCTCTCGTGCACCACCGGGTCGCCGGCCCTGACCTCGGACAGGTCGCGCAGCATGCCTTCCGCCGAGACGCGGCGCGCGCCGTCGCGCTGCGAGCGCACGCGCGCCTGCTGCGCGTAGAGCTCGTTCTCGGTGACGACGGCGAGCGGCGGCGCGGCCAGCGCAAACCCCGCGTGCAGCGGTCCCATGCACAACTGGAGCTTGGCATCCGACGAAATAAAAGATTTATAATCAACAGCTTGAGATATCGCCAGCCCGTGCTCCGCGAAGTATTCGAGCATCGTCTCGCGCCGGCCGGGGCTGTCGGCGAGCACCAGCACGCGGCCATCGAACGCCGCGGCGAATGAGCGCAGTCGGTGCAGCGGGTCATCCGCGCGGCGTTCCACCGCGAGCGGCGGGAGAGGCGTGGTCTCTCCCTCACCC
>JACOVL010000078.1 GCA_016177355.1 Betaproteobacteria bacterium
ACCTGTGGCAGGCGCAGACCCCGCAGATGTTCCGCTACCGGTTGCTGGTGGAGGCGCTGCGCGCGGCCGACCCGGACCGCATCACCGACGAGGCGTCGGCGGTGGAGGCCCTCGGTTTGAAACCGCGCCTGGTGATGGGCAGCACGCGCAACCTGAAAGTGACTTATCCTGAGGACCTGGCGCTCGCCGAGTGGATACTGAAAAACCGGAAAGCCGCCGATGAACGCCGATGAACGCTGGTGGGTCGCGTCTGTTTTAGTTTTGTCGGTGTTTATCTGCGTCAATCTGCGGTTTAATATGGTTCAGTCATGAAGATCGGGCAGGGGTTCGACGCGCACGCGCTGGTCGAGGGCCGCAGGCTCGTGATCGGCGGCGTCGCGATCCCGTACGAGAAAGGGCTCGCCGGGCATTCGGACGCCGACGTGCTGATCCACGCGGTATGCGACGCGCTGCTCGGCGCCGCGGGGTTGGGCGACATCGGCGCGCATTTCCCCGACAGCGACGCGCGCTACCAGGACATCGACAGCCGCAGGCTGCTGCGCGAGGTGGCGCAGTTGATCGGGCGCGGCCGCCTGCGCGTGGCCAACCTGGACGCCACCATCATCGCCCAGGCGCCGAAACTGGCGCCGCACATTTCCGCGATGCGCGCCAATCTTGCGTCCGATCTCGGCATCGCCGCCGAAGCGGTCAACATCAAGGCCAAGACCACCGAGCGCCTCGGCTTCGTCGGGCGCGGCGAAGGCATCGCGGCGGAAGCCGTCGTGCTGCTCGCATGAGGCCGCCGCGTAAATCACGGGGGGGCGGGCCCGGAGGCGACTCCCGCAGGGAGCGGGGGCACGGACACGGGCACGGACAGGGGCAGCAGCGCCAGGGGCGGCCGCAGCGGCCGCAACAGCAGCAGCGGAACCGGCCGCAACAACAGAACCGGCCGCCGCAGCCATCGCAACAGCAGCCGGCGGGGCCGACGACGCAGCTGTTTTTTGCGGTGTGGCCCGCGGCTGAAATTCAGGAGACGCTGGGAGGCGTCGCGCAGCGGACCCAGCGCGAGTGCGGCGGACAGGCGACGCCGGTCCATAACATCCATCTCACCCTGGTTTTTCTCGGGCCGGTGGCATACGAGCGCCTGATCGAGCTCGAAAGGCTGGCGGAACAGGTCGGCGCGCCGCGCTTCGCGCTGGCGGTGGACCGCGTCGAGTACTGGCGTCACAACAACATCGCGTGGGCGGGTTTCGAGGAGTGCCCGGAAGCATTGCGCGCGCTGGTCGGGCAGCTGGAGAAAACACTCGCAGCGGCGGGCTTCCGCCTGGATCAGCGGCCGTACGTTCCGCATGTCACGTTGCTGCGCGACGCCCGCCGCGCGCCCGCGCAAGGCCGCCTGCCGCAGCCGGTCGCGTGGCCGGTGGAGGAGTTCGCGCTGGTGGAATCGGTGCAGCTGGACAACTCGAGAGTCTACGAGGTGCTGCACCGCTGGCCGCTGACCGGCTCATGAACCGCGCCGAACACATTGCGGCCCTGCGCACCGCAGGCGACACGCCGGCGGGCGGCGAGCGGCTGCAACTGCCGGGCTGGAGCGATGCCGATTGGAACAAGCTGCTCGACTGCACCCGGCCCCGGGCGTTTCGCACGAGCGAAATGGTGATCCAGCGCGGGGAGGCCGACCGCGCGCTCTATTTCGTCGTCGCCGGCGTGCTCGAGGTCGGCATCACCCGGGTGGACGGCGTCAGCATCTCGCCGCTGGCGAAGATCATCGCCGGCAGCGTGATCGGCGAGCAGTCGTTCTTCGACGGCGAGCCGCGCTCGGCCAACGTGTGGGCGGACTCGGACGGCGAGCTGCTGCGGCTGGAATTCGACGACTTCACCCGGTTTTCCCGCGAGCATCCCGCGCTCGCCCGCGATCTCCTGTTCGCCCTCGCCCGCGTGCTCTCCTCGCGGCTGCGCAACACTACCTTCCGCGTGCGCCGTTAAGGTTCATCGCGCCGCCGGAATTTTTATGCGGGATCTCTCAATAAGTTAATGATTTTATTGATGAAATAAAATCGGAAGCGCACAATGCCGATTTGCAAACCGGCTTATAGGCTAACTACTTCGAGTTAGCCCGTTTTCTCGCAGCTAAAGGCAGTTCGACACGGGCGCGCAGGCCGCCGCCGTCGCGGGGCAGGAGCTTGACGTCGCCGCCGTGCAGGCGCGCGATGCGGGCGACGATGGCGAGGCCGAGGCCGGTGCCGGCGCCCAAGCGCGCGCGGTCCAGGCGGGTGAAGGGTTGCAGCATGTGCTCGACCTCGCCCGGCGGGATGCCGGGCCCGCGGTCGAGCACTTCCACCACCGCGCGCGCGCCTTCGACGGCGGTCGCCACTTCGACGCTGGAACCGCCGTGGCGCAGCGCGTTGTCGATCAGGTTGGCGACCATCCGCTGCACCGCGAGCGGGCGCAGCGGCAGCGGTGGCAGCGATCCGGCCCGTAGCTCGACCGGCCTGCCCAGGCGCGCGTAACGCTCGCATTCGCCGCGCACGATGGCGTCGAGATCGCCGTCCGCGAGGACCGCCTCCCCTTCGCTCAGGCGCGCGAAATCGAGGAACTGGCCGATCGCCGCGTCGATGTCCTCGATGTCCTGCACCATGCCGGACTTGAGCGCGGCATCGCCCCCGTCGTCGAGCATCTCCAGCCCGAGGCGGATGCGCGAGAGCGGAGTCCTGAGATCGTGCGACACGCCGGCGAGCAGGAACGCGCGCTCGTCGTCGAGGCGCTTGAGATCGGAAGTCATCTGGTTGAAGGCGCTCGACAGCGTGCGGATCTCCGAGGGGCCGGTTTCCGCGACCGGCGCCGGCGTCTGTCCCCGGCCCATCTGTGCGGCGGCGCGCGTCAGCGCCTGCAGCGGCCGGTTGATGCGCGAGACGATGAGGTAGGCGCCGACCAGGGCGAGCGCCAGTACCAGCGCCCCCCAGCCGATCCAGCGCAAGGGATCGGCGCGCTCCAGCCGCGAGCGCGGCATAAACACCCAGTATTCGTCGGTGTCGATGCGGAAGCTCACCCACGCGCCGCGCACTCCGTCGCGGCTCGTGGCGAGCTGTGTTTGGGAACCCAGCTGGCGCTTGACCTCCTGCTCCACCAGCCGCAGGAACGGCCGGTCGGAGAGAGGCGCGACGCGCTCTCCCGGATGGCCGAGGTAGACCTGTATGTGGTCCTCGGCGAGGTCTTGCAGCAACTGGAGGCGCTTGGACGATTCGGCGGTGATCAGCGCTGCGCGCGTGAGGTTGACCACGCTCACGATCTGCTGCGCCACCTGGCGCGCGCGCGGCTCGCGCTCGGTGACGCGGAAGATCTGCAGCCAGGCGAGGTGCGCGACGCCCAGCAGGAGGGCAATCAGCAGCACGCTGCGCCAGAGCAGGGTGCGGGGCCACAGAGTCATAGTGACTGATGGGGCGTGACCGGTACAGCGTGACTGATGAGGCGTGATTGATGAAGCGTCTCGTTACTCACGATTCACCACCCGCGCTTTTGCCGTCGGGAATGAAGACGTAGCCGAAACCCCACACCGTCTGCAAGTAGGCCGGCTTCGAGGGGTCCGGCTCGATGAGCTTCCTCAGGCGCGAGACCTGCACGTCTATGCTGCGGTCGAACGCGCCGAACTCGCGCCCGCGCGCGAGCTCCATCAGCTTGTCGCGGGAGAGCGGCGTGCGCGGGTGCTGCACCAGCACCTTGAGCAGGGCGAACTCGCCGGTCGTGAGCGGTACATCCTGTCCGCTCTTCATCAGGCTGCGCGCCGCGAGGTTGAGGCTGAACGCGCCGAATTCCACGGTCTGCGGCTCGGTGGCCGGCGCGCCCGGCGGGGCGGGCGGCGGCTGCCGCCGCAGCACGGCCTGGATGCGCGCCACGAGCTCCCGCGGGTTGAACGGCTTCGGCAGGTAATCGTCCGCGCCCATCTCCAGCCCGACGATGCGCTCCACGTCGTCGCCCTTCGCGGTCAGCATGATGATCGGAATGTTCTCGCCGCCGCCGCGCAGCCGCCGGCAGATCGACAGCCCGTCCTCGCCCGGCAGCATGAGGTCGAGGATCATCAGGTCGTAGCGCTCGCGCGCGAGGTGCCGGTTCATGTCGGCGGCGTCGTGCACCGCGCGCACCGCGTAGCCCTGCTCCGCGAGATAGCGGTTCAACAGGTCCCGCAGCCGGGCGTCGTCATCCACCACGAGTATTCGGGTCCTGGCTTCGCTCATGGACTTTATGCTAACCGTTCAGGCACTTGGGTGCCAAGATTTTGTAAAAGTTTGTTGCCCGCCGCAGCGCTGAAACAATTTGTTGCAAAAAAGGACGGAGCATGGAGTCCCCGCGCGCGTTAAACCGCATACGATGGATCGTCGCCGGAAAGGGCGGCGCAACTATAATGAACGGGATGAAAATATTGCTCGTGATCGCCGCTGCCGCCGGCGCGCTGCTGCTGCCGGCGCTCGCGGATGCCCGCGACTGGCGTCCCGGCTTCGGCGCGGGCCTGCAGGCCCAGGAGCGGCAGATGAAGAAGGGGCCGCCCGGGCAGTTCCAGCGCGGCCGTGAGTTCCGGAAGAACGAGCGGGACGAGCGCCATCAGGGCCGGCTTACCGAAGAGGAGCGCCGCGAGCTGCACCGGGACCTCGACCGCGCCAACCGCGAGATCTACCGGCCTCAGCCGAAGCGCTAGGAATCCCCCATGAAAGGAATGAGCATGAAGCGACTGTTGATTGCCGCAGCGGCGATAGCCGCATTCGCCGCGCAGGGTGTTCCGGCGCAGGCGGCCACACCCGCCTTCGCCGCCGCGCTCGGCTTCGACTACGCGCGGCATCTGCTCAACCGCACCAGCTACGCGGCCAGCGTCGAGAACATCAACGCCTTCGCCCGCTTCACCCCGCTCGAAGTCCTCAAGGCCTGACCGTCCACATCGTGTCGCAGCCCCCGGCTTCCTCGCGCTGGGGCGCTCAAAACGCTAGAATGTTCGCCCACTGCCGCCCGGGCGTGGGCGGCGCCCCGATTTGCAGGGTGGAAGACCAAATAACCTCGGAAAAACAAGACCATGCTTGCCACGCGCATCCGACAGAAAGACGGCATCTTCTATTTCACGAGCCTGCCCGCGGACGAGGTGCTGTCCAAGGTGCGGTTCATCAGCCGCTTCTACGGCGAGAACGAGCAGATCGCGCCCCAGGTGATCTCGCAGAGCGACGAGATCGCGCAGTTCATCGCCCGCATCGAGCGCAACGACCAGGCGTTCCAGCGCCAGCTCTCGCGCGCCAAGGTCCGCTCGCTCAAGAATTTCTACGAGATGGCGGTTTCCCAGCCGCCGATCCCCGGCACGGTGCTGCTGTTCACCGGCGAGCGGCTGCGTTTCGAGCCGCTGCCCTCGCAGGAACAGGTCGGGCGCCTCGGAGATCCCGCCAGCAAGTTCCTGATCATAGACGGGCAGCACCGGCTCGCCGCGCTGCGCTTCTATCTCAGGGAGCGCCCGGGCGCGGGAGCCAACATCAACGTGCCGTGCGTGATCTTCGACGGCAGGAGCGAGGATTTCGCCGCCGAGATGTTCGTCATCATCAATTCCACGCCCACCCGCATCAACAAGAGCCACCTGGTGGACCTCTACGAGCGCATCTCGTGGGCCGATCCCGACCGCCGCTTCGCGGCGCGGCTGGTGGACAAGCTCTACGTCGAGGGCGACAGCCCGCTGCGCTACCGCATCAACCGCCTGGGCGGCCGCAGCCAGCAGGAGAAATGGATACTGCAGGCCGAGCTCTTCAATGAGCTGCACCGCTGGGTGGGCGCCGAGTGGCGCAGGATCCAGAAGGCGTCCCACGTCACGCGCGAGACCGACCGCTACTACGCGACGGTGCGCGACTTCCTCAAGGCCTGCGCCAAGGTGTGGGGCACTTCCTGGGGCCACCCGAACTACATGGTCACCAAGCCCGTCACGCTCAAGGCGATGATACGGGTATGCGCCGATCTCGCGCGCGCGGACGCGGAGCCGGTGGACGGGCGCCAGCAGCGGTGGGAAAAGCGCCTCGCTCCCTGGACCGAGCACGCGCGCGAATTCCGGGTTGAGGGCTTCTACGAGCGTTTCCCCGCCAAGGGCCAGATCGAGCGCGTCACGCGCCTGCACCGCGATCTCGCCAGGATGGCCGGCATCGAAGTGCAGGCCCGCCGCGGCGGCGGCTGATCCCGCCGCGGTTCACGCCGCCCGCGCCCGATCTCCATGCGGCCTGTCTTCATCGCGCCGGCCCTGTGTTTGACCGTGCTTGCGGCGGTAGATGCCGCTGCGCAGCCGGCGGTTTACTTTCACCTGGGCACGGGCCGCTATCTCGAAGCCGAGAAAGCGGGAGAGGAACGCATCAAATCCCCGGCCGACCGCACCATGCGCAACCTCGCGCCGCTGTGCACCGTCTATTACAAGCTGCGGCGCTACAACAAGCTCGCCGTCTGCATCGATCAGCTCGAGGCGCGCGTCGCGGCGGGCGATCACCTGCACAGCGACTCGATGATCTTCGAGTCCAATGCATCGGCGCTGCCGCCCACGCTGAAGGCTGGCATGATGCTCGAACTGGGCCAGCCGGCGAGGGCGCTCGAGGCGGGGAAGATCGCCCTCTCCAGGATCAAGCCGGGCGAGGGCGCATGGGGCATCTATACCGATAGCCAGTATCTGGTCGAGTTGCTGCCGGTGCTGGGTATCGCGGCCGGGCTCGCCGGCCAGCGCGCGGAAACTGAGCGTTACCTTAAGATGCTGGAGGACCTCGACATCCCCTACGTCGGCGGCCAGCAGCGGCGCAACCTGCGCGAAGTCGGGCTGGCGCAGATCAACATCGGCATCGGGCGCTACGAAAAAGCGCTCGCGCACCTCAAGGAGGAGCACCTGACCTGGGGTCTGGGCGTCGCCGACTTTTTGCTGGGGGGCGGCGACAGCTTCGGCACCGTCTACGAGCTGCCCAAGGGACTGATGCTGGCCAAGAGCCTGTTCGAGCTGGGGCGCATAGCGGAAGCCAAGACGGCGCTCGACAACCTGCTCGGCCACAAGCGCGCCCCGGAGCAGGGCGACATCTACTGGATCGCGCTGTTCGAGCGCGGCCGGATCGCCGAGCGCGAGGGCAAGCCCGCGGAGGCGATCGAGTATTACCGGCGCGCGATCGAGGTGATCGAGCGGCAGCGCGCGAGCCTCACGACGGAGGCGACCAAGATCGGCTTCGTCGGCAACAAGCAGCAGGTCTACGGCAGGCTGGTCGCGCTGCTCGTGGGCGGCGGCCGGGCCGCGGAAGCGTTCGACGTGGTCGAGCGTTCCAAGGCCCGCGCGCTCGTGGACATGCTTGCCGGGAAGAAGGACTTCACCGCGCGCGGTCCCGACCCGGAAAAGGCGCGGCGGGTCCTCGCCGAGCTCGACCGCGCCGACACCGAAGCGCGGGCGATGACGATGGCCACGCTGGGTCCTGGGGCGGGCCAGGTCCGCTCGGTGCGGGCGGTGCATGCCGACATCCGGTCGGCCGCCCCGGAGCTGGCGTCCCTCGTCACCGTCAGCACCGCCGCGCTGGAGGAGCTGCGCGCGCTGCTCGGGGCGGAAGAAGCGCTGATCGAGTACTACTACGACGAGTCCGCCTTCTATGCCTTCGTGGCTACCCGCGACGGCGTGCATGCGGCGACGCTGGAG
>JACOVL010000079.1 GCA_016177355.1 Betaproteobacteria bacterium
AGCCGGGCCTGCCGTAGTGCAGGACCTGCGGGTCCTCGTGGAATTTCCTGCCGATGCCGTGGCCGCAAAATTCACGCACCACGCTGTAGCCGCGGCCTTCTGCGTGGCTCTGTATCTCGTGCCCGACGTCTCCCAGGTGCGCGCCGGGGCGCACCGTCTCGATGCCGCGCCACAGGCACTCGTAAGTCACTTCGCACAGGCGTCGCGCCTGGATCGCGGGCCGGCCGACGTAGAACATGCGGCTGGTGTCGCCGTGGTAGCCGTCCTTGATCACGGTGATGTCGATGTTGATGATGTCGCCGGGCCGCAATTTCTTGTCGCCGGGAACGCCGTGGCATACCACGTGGTTCACCGACGTGCAGACCGACTTGGGATACGGCGGGTAGCCGGGCGGCGCGTAGTTCAGGGGCGCGGGGACGGTCTGCTGCGCCTCGAGCATGTAGTCGTGGCACAGCCGGTCGAGCTCGCCGGTGGTGACGCCGGACTTTACGTACGGGGTGATGTAATCGAGCACTTCGGCGGCGAGCCGGCCCGCGACCCGCATCTTTTCGATTTCCCCGGAGGATTTGATGTTGACGGCCATTGAGCGGAGTCGGCGCGGTCCGGCCGCGGCAGCCGCGTGGAACGCGACTGAAATTCAACGAGAGCGAATTCTAGTCCAGAATGCCGCCTCACGCACGGGCCGCCTCGCGTCTTGAGAGCGGCGAGTTTTCCGTGATAAACTAGCAAGTTAGCTTTACGTCCCGGCCTGGCGCGGCAAGCGGCGGGCGGGACTCGAAGGCTCAATCCGCACATCCGCCCACGTGAGGGTGGCCCCCGGTTCAAAAAATCGGCGGCCTCTCGGCGGATGGAGGCTCAACCCTTACAGGAGAAAGACAGCATGTCGGTCACGATGCGTGAAATGCTGGAGGCCGGGGTCCACTTCGGCCACCAGACCCGCTACTGGAACCCGAGAATGGCGCCGTATATTTTCGGGCACCGCAACAAGATACACATCGTCAATCTGGAAAAGACGCTGGCGCTGTACCAGGACGCGCTGAAATTCGTGCGCCAGCTCTCCGCCAACAAAGGCAGCGTGCTGTTCGTCGGCACCAAGCGCCAGGCGCGGGAAATCATCAAGGAAGAAGCGCGGCGCTGCGGCACGCCGTACGTGGATTACCGCTGGCTGGGGGGCATGCTCACCAATTACAAGACCGTGAAGCAGTCCATCAAGCGCCTGAAGGACATGGAGGCGATGTTGCAGGACGGCTCGCTCGACAAGCTGCCCAAGAAGGAAGGGCTGGGTTACCAGCGCGAGATCGTCAAGCTCGAGCGCAGCCTCGGCGGCATCAAGGACATGAACGGGCTGCCGGACGCCATGTTCGTGATCGACGTCGGCTATCAGAAAGGCGCGGTGGCCGAGGCCAGGAAGCTCGGCATACCCATCATCGCCGTGGTCGACACCAACCATTCGCCGGAAGGCGTGGACTACGTGATCCCGGGCAACGACGATTCGAGCCGGGCGATCCGCCTGTACGCGCGCGGCATCGCCGACGCGATACTCGAAGGCCGCCAGAACAGCGTCAAGGAGATCGTCCGCGGCGGCGACGAGTTCGTCGAAGTCGAGGACGGCGAGGGCAAGTGAAGCCGTTCCCGAGGATGGCTTCCGGGGGGCGCGAGGCCCCCTTTTTTTAACCGGCGAGGACGGGAATGGCGGAAATCACCGCGAACATGGTCAGGGAACTGCGCGAGAAGACCGACGCGCCGATGATGGAGTGCAAGAAAGCCCTCACCGAGGCCGCCGGCGACATGGCGAGGGCCGGGGAGATCCTGCGCATCAAGCTCGGGAACAGGGCGAGCAAGGCCGCGTCGAGAATAGCGGCGGAAGGCGTCGTCGCGGCATACATCGCGCCGGATGGGAAGACGGGCGCGCTGATCGAAGTTAATTGCGAGACGGATTTCGTGGCCAGGAACCCCGATTTCCTCGCGTTTACCGCAGACCTTGCCCAGCTCGTGGCCCGGCGCGCGCCCGCCGACCTGGCGGCGCTTTCCGCGCTCGATCTCGGCGGCGCCCCGGTCGAGGAGAAGCGCCGGACGTTAATCGGAAAGATCAATGAAAACATGTTCATACGCCGCTTCACGCGGATCACCGCGCGGGGCAGGCTCGCCCGCTATATTCACGGCGGCGCCAGGATCGGCGCGCTGGTGGACGTGGTCGGCGGAGACGACGTTCTTGCCAGGGATCTCGCCATGCACATCGCGGCGAGCAAGCCGATCGCGGTAGCGGCCACTGAAATACCGGCCGCGCTGGTGCAAAAAGAGCGCGAGATCGCGGCCGCCAAGGCCGCCGGGTCCGGGAAGCCCGCCAACATCGTCGAGAAGATGGTCGAGGGCTCGGTCCGGAAATTCCTCAAGGAAGTCACGTTGCTCGGTCAGCAGTTCGTGAGGAATGACCAGCAGAGCGTCGAGCAGTTGCTCGAATCCAGGAACGCCAGGGTCGCGGGTTTCGCCCTTTATGTGGTGGGCGAGGGCATCGCGAAAAAGAAAGGCTAGTACGACATGCCGCAGACGCCCGCCTACAAACGCATACTGCTCAAGCTGAGCGGCGAGGCGCTGATGGGGAACGACACCTACGGCATCAACCGCGACACGGTCGATCGCATCGTCGGCGAGATCGCGGAGGTCGTGAACCTCGGCGTCGAAGTGGCGGTGGTCATCGGCGGGGGCAATATCTTTCGCGGCGTCGCGCCGGCGTCTTCGCATATGGACCGCGCCACGGCGGATTACATGGGCATGCTGGCGACGATCATGAACGCGCTGGCGCTGCAGGACGCGATGCGGCGCGTGAACCTGGTGGCCAGGGTGCAGTCGGCGCTCAACGTCGAGCAGGTGGTCGAACCCTACATCCGCGGCAAGGCGATGCGCTACCTGGAGGAGGGCAAGGTGGTGATCTTCGCGGCCGGCACCGGCAACCCGTTCTTTACCACGGATACGGCGGCGGCATTGCGCGGCATGGAGATGAACGTCAACCTGGTGCTCAAGGCGACCAAGGTGGACGGGGTCTACACCGATGATCCCAGGGCCCACCCCGATGCGATGCGCTACCAGCGCCTGACTTTCGACGAGGCCATCATCAAGAACCTCAAGGTGATGGACGCCACCGCGCTGACGCTGTGCCGGGACCAGAAGCTGCCGATCAACGTGTTCAGCATTTTCAAGCCGTCGGCGCTCAGGCGCGTCGTGCTCGGCGAAGACGAAGGGACTTTCCTGCATAATTGACCGCCGGCCCCGGCGCAACGGAAGGTGGACCATGATCGCTGACGTCAAGAAAACCGCGGACCAGAAGATGCACAAGACATTGGATACCCTCAAGGGCGACCTGGCGAAAGTCCGCACCGGACGCGCCCACACCGGGCTGCTCGATCACGTCACGGCGGACTATTACGGCACGCCGACGCCCATCTCGCAGATGGCGAACGTGACCCTGCTCGACGCGCGCACCATCGGCGTCACTCCATGGGAGAAGAAGATGGCGGCCGCGATCGAGAAGGCGATTCGCGACTCCGACCTCGGCCTCAATCCGGCGACGGTCGGGGAAACGGTGCGGGTGCCGATGCCGGCCCTGACCGAGGAACGGCGCAAGGAACTGATCAAGGTCGTGCGGCACGAAGGGGAAAACGCGCGGGTGGCGGTGCGCAACGTCAGGCGCGACGCCATTCACCAGCTGAAAGAGCTGCTCAAGCAGAAGAAGGTGGCGGAGGACGAGGAGCGCAGGGCGCAGGATGAGGTGCAGAAGCTCACCGACCGCTACATCGCGGAGATCGACAAGGCCCTGCAGCAGAAGGAAGCCGACTTGATGGCGGTCTGATGACGAACCCCGTCAGTTCCACGCTGGAAGTACCGGAAACGCGGCGTATCCCGCGCCACGTGGCCGTCATCATGGACGGCAACGGCCGCTGGGCCAGGCAGCGTTTCCTGCCGCGGGTGGCGGGGCACCGGCGCGGGGCGGAGGCGGTGCGCAACGCGGTGCGCGCATGCGCGGAGCGCGGCGTCGAGTATCTCACCCTGTTTGCGTTCAGCAGCGAAAACTGGCGGCGCCCGCCGGATGAAGTTTCATTCCTGATGCAGCTGTTCGTCGTCGCGCTCGAGCAGGAAGTCGAAAAACTGCACGAGAACGACGTGAGTTTCCGGGTGGTCGGCGATCTCGGCCGTTTCGAGCCGAAGCTCGTGCGCCTGATCCGGGAAGCGGAAGCGCTGACGGCGGGCAACCGGCGGCTTACCCTGACCATAGCGGCCAATTACGGCGGCCGCTGGGACATGCTGCAGGCGGTCCATCGCATGTTGCGGGACCATCCCGAACTGGCCGCGGGCTTCGGCGAGGGGGATTTCACTCCTTATCTTGCGCTGAATTATGCTCCGGAGCCCGATCTTTTCATCCGCACCGGGGGCGAGCAGCGCATCAGCAATTTCCTGTTGTGGCAACTGGCGTACACCGAGCTCTATTTCACCGACACGCTATGGCCGGATTTCGACGCCGCGGCGCTCGACCGCGCCATCGTGTCGTACCAGCAGCGCGAGCGCCGCTTCGGGCGCACCAGCGAGCAGCTGCCCGCCGGTGCCGGGCTTGCTGCCTATCGCATTGAAAACCCCGGCGACGCCGCTTGATTCCGGCGGCGGCTGCGGCGGTCCCGCATGAGCCGGGCTTTCGCCGCGCGGCTCGCCACGGCGGCCGCATTGCTGGCGGTCTGTGTCGCGGCGTTGTTCTTGCTGCCTAACGGGTGGTGGACGGCGGCCCTGATACCGGTGCTACTGGCCGCGAGCTGGGAATGGGGCAAGTTGGGAGGTCTGTCGGGCGTTTCCCGCCGGATATTTTCCGCCGTCGTCCTGGCATCGGCGGTCTTGCTTTGGCAGGCGGCGCCGGAGCCGGCCGGTCCCGCCGCAGACCGCCGTCATGTCATTGATATCGCCGTTTACACGTTAGGTTGTGCGTTTTGGGTATTGATCGCGCCGGTGTGGGTGTCGGGACGCTGGCAAGTCCGCGCGCCGCTCGTGCTGGCGGTCGTGGGCTGGATCGTCCTGGTGCCGGCCTGGCTGGCGCTGGCGCGGTTGCAGGCCGACCCGGCAAGGCTGATCGTCCTTCTGGGCATCGTATGGCTGGCGGACAGCGCCGCTTACCTTGCCGGCAGCGCCTGGGGCAGGCGCCGGCTCGCACCGGCCGTCAGCCCGGGCAAGACGTGGGAGGGCGTGGCGGGCGCCGGCGCGGCAGTGGCAGTGTATTATGTTCTGTTGTCGGTCTTTGCGCCCGGAGGGCAGTGGCGGGAGGGCGCAAGCGGAATCGCATTGTTTATGGGCGTTGCCCTGATGAGCGTCGTGGGAGACCTGTTCGAATCGTGGATCAAGCGCCAGGCCGGGGTCAAGGACAGCGGCTCGCTGCTGCCCGGCCACGGCGGCATTCTCGACCGCGCCGACAGCCTGACCTCCAGCATGCCGATTGCCGCTTTATCGTTGACATTTCTCGGCTAGAGTTCCCATGGCTGACAGGCGGCGTCTAACGATACTCGGCTCCACCGGCAGCGTCGGCGCCAGCACGCTGGACGTTGTTGCCCGCCACCCCGGGAAATTCGAGGTGGCGGCGCTGACCGCGCGGCACCGGGCGGCGGCGCTGTTCGATCAATGCCTCAAGTTTCGGCCGGAGATCGCCGTCGTGCTGGATCCCGACGCCGCCCAGGATCTGCGGCAACGATTGCGTCAGGCTGGCGCCGCATGCGAGGTTCGTTGCGGGATGGAGGCGCTCGAGCAGGTGGCCGGCATGCCCGGCGTGGATACGGTGATGGCGGCGATCGTCGGTATCGCCGGCCTGCGCCCGACGCTGGCGGCAGCGCGTGCCGGCAAGAACATCCTGCTGGCGAACAAGGAATCGCTGGTAACCGCGGGGGCCGTATTGATGGATGCCGTGCGCGCGAGCGGCGCGACGTTGCTGCCCATAGACAGCGAGCACAACGCGATATTCCAGGCGCTGCCCCGCGGCTACGCCGGAAACGCCGGGATGGCGGGCGTGCGGCGCATATTGCTCACGGCGTCCGGCGGGCCGTTCCGCGCCACACCGTTGCACCAGCTCGAGGAAGTCACGCCCGACCAGGCCTGCGCCCATCCGAACTGGGTCATGGGCCGGAAGATCTCGGTGGATTCGGCGACCATGATGAACAAAGGGCTGGAAGTGATCGAGGCCCACTGGCTGTTCAACGTGCGGCCCGACCAGATCGAGGTCGTTATCCATCCCGAAAGCGTGATCCATTCGCTGGTTGAATACATAGACGGCTCGATGATCGCGCAGCTCGGCAATCCCGATATGCGGACCCCCATTGCCCATGCGCTGGGTTTCCCGGAACGCATTGCAGCCGGCGTGGAGTTTCTCGATCTGACGCGCGTGAGGTCTCTCCATTTCGAGCGGCCGGACAGGCAGCGCTTCCCGTGTCTGCGCCTCGCCTACGAGGCGCTCGCCGCGGGTGGAACGGCTCCCGCCGCGCTCAACGCCGCCAACGAAGTCGCGGTGGCCAGCTTTCTTTCCGGCGGGCTCGGTTTCCGGCAGATCCCGGCCTTGATCGAGGCGGCGCTTGCGGACCATGTGCGCGCCCCCGTGACGAGCCTCGACGATGTTCTTGCCGCCGACCATTCCGCGCGCGCGAGCGCGGACCGCTGGCTGGGCGCGCGGGAACCCGCCGGCAAGGGGCAGGCATTACGGCAGCAGGCGGCGCGTTCCTGAACGGTCCCGCCGCGCGGAAAGCCATCCAGATCATGTCCATACTCGTTACCGTGGCGGCGTTCCTGGCGGCGCTCGGCTGCCTGATCGTGGTCCACGAATTCGGGCACTACCTGGTGGCCCGCGCCTGCGGCGTCAAGGTGCTGCGCTTCTCGGTCGGCTTCGGCAAGCCGTTGTGGATCAAGCCGCTCGGACGGGACGGAACGGAATGGACCATCGCCGCTTTCCCGCTCGGCGGCTACGTCAAGATGCTGGACGAGCGGGAAGGGCCGGTAGCGGGCCAGGAGCTGCCGCGCGCGTTCAACCGCCAGACAGTTTGGCGCCGCCTGGCGATCGTGGTCGCGGGCCCCGCGGCCAATTTCCTGCTGGCGATCGTCCTGTATTGGGCGCTGTTCGTCCACGGCGTGCCCGGCATCAGGCCGGTCATCGACGGGCCGCCGGAGAGAACTCCGGCGCATCAGGCGGGGTTTGCGGCGGGCGATACCCTGGTGAAAATCGGGGACGAGGCGATTGCGACCTGGCAGGATGCCCGCTGGACTTTACTGCAGCATGCGGTGCAGAGAACCTCCGTAACGATAGAAATACGCAGCGCGCGCGGCGATACAGGCTTGCGCAAGCTGGATTTGTCCGGGCTCACGCCGGCCGATCTCGACAGTGATTACCTGCGCGTGCTGGGGTTGCGCCGCTTCCAGCCCGAATCGCCGCCGGAAGTCGGCCGTATCACGCCCGGCGGGGCCGCCGAGCGCTCGGGGCTCAGGACCGGCGACGAGATCCTCTCCATCAACGGCCAGCGGATGAAAAGCATCGATCAGGCGATCAAGCTGATCCGCGACAACCCGGAAAAAACCCTGATCATGACGGTCCGGCGCCACGGCGAAAACCCGCCGGCGATCGCCGTCGTCCCCGATCCGCACCGCGACGAGAACGGCAGCAGCATCGGCCGCATCAACGCGGTGCTGCAACTGAAAAAGGAGGCGTTCGAGGCGTATGTCGTCGAAGTGCGTTACGGGGCGCTTGAAAGTTTCGGCAAGGCGCTCGACAAAACCTGGGACATGTCCGTATTCACCCTGAAGATGCTGGGCAGGATGATCGTGGGCGATGTCTCGCTCAAGAACCTCTCGGGGCCGATCACCATCGCCGATTACGCCGGACAGTCGGCGCAGGGCGGGCTCGCTTCCTACCTGCTGTTTCTCGCCCTCATCAGCATCAGTCTCGGCGTGCTGAATCTGCTGCCCATCCCCTTATTGGATGGGGGGCATTTGATGTATTATACGTTCGAGATTTTCAAAGGCAGTCCGGTATCGGACCGGGCCATCGAAATCGGGCAGCACGTCGGAATGGCGCTGCTGTTCATATTGATGGCATTCGCCATATATAACGACATCAATCGTCTATTGGTCGGCTGAATTCATGCGCTGGTTTCGTGCTGTACTCCCGCTGCTCTTCGCGTTCCACGTATCGACGGCAGCCGCCATCGAGCCGTTCGTCATCAAGGACATCCGCGTGGAAGGCATCCAGCGCACCGAGGCGGGCACCGTTTTCGGCTACCTCCCGGTCAAGGTCGGCGATACGCTCACGGAAGACAGGGCGGCCCAGGCGGTACGGGCATTGTTCGCCACGGGCTTCTTCCGCGATGTCAGCCTGGAGCGCGACGGCGACGTGCTGGTGGTGGTGGTGCAGGAGCGGCCATCCATCGCGCAGATCGAATTCATCGGCCTGAAGGAATTCAACAAGGAGCAGGTCACGGCCGGCATGCGCCAGGTCGGGCTCGCTGAAGGGCGCATATTCGACAAGGGGCTGCTCGACCGCGCCGAGCAGGAACTGAAGCGGCAATACCTGAGCGTCGGGCGCTATTCGGTCAGCGTCACCACCACCGTCACCCCGCTGGAGCGCAACCGGGTCGCCGTCAATTTCACCGTGGACGAGGGCGCGGTCGCCAAGATCCGCCAGATCGCCATCATCGGCTCCCGGGTTTTCCGGGAAAAGGACCTGCTCGGCTTGTTCGTGCTGCGTACGTCGGGTTTGATGACGTGGTACAGCAAGCACGACCAGTATTCGCGCCAGAAACTTGCCGCCGACCTGGAGACCCTGCGCTCGTACTACCTCGACCGGGGTTATCTCGAGTTCAATATCGATTCGACCCAGGTCTCGATCACGCCGGACAAGCAGGACATCTACATCACGGTCAGCATCACCGAAGGCCGGAAATACACGGTTTCCGACGTCAAGATCGCCGGCGAGATGCTGATTCCGGAGCAGGAGATACGCAAGCTGATCCGCATCAAGCCGGGAGAGGTTTTTTCGCGCGCCCGGCTCACCGAATCGAACAAGCTCATCGGTGAACGGCTGGGGAACGATGGCTACGCCTTCGCCAACGTCAACGCCGTTCCCGAGCTGGACAAGGAAAAGCAGCAGGTCGTGTTCACCTTCTTCCTGGACCCCGGCCGCCGCGTGTACGTGAGGCGCATCAACGTTGCGGGCAACACCCGCACGCGCGACGAGGTGGTCCGCCGCGAGATGCGCCAGCTGGAGGGAGGCTGGTACTCCACGGAGAAAATCACCCTGTCGAAGCAGCGGGTCGACAGGCTGGGCTATTTCAACGAGGTCAACCTCGAGACGCCGGCGGTGCCGGGCACCACGGACCAGGTGGACGTCAACGTATCGGTGGTGGAGAAGCCCACCGGCCTGTTCCTCCTCGGCGCCGGCTTCGGCAGCGGCGAGGGAGTGCTCCTGTCCGGATCGGTGTCGCAGAACAACATCTTCGGCTCGGGCCGGCACTTATCGGCCCAGATCAATACCAGCAAGATCAACACCACCTATTCGCTGTCCTACACCGATCCCTATTACACGGTGGATGGCGTCAGCCGCGGTTTTGATATTTTTTACCGAAAAGTGGACCCGGATAACAATCAGCTCGGGCGCTATCAGACCAGGACCGCGGGCGTGACACTGCGCCTGGGCGTGCCGGTGACCGAACTCGACACCATCCAGTACGGCCTCGGCTACGAGAACACCGACATCACGGCGTTCCCGGACAGTCCGCTGCTCATCCGGGACTACATCGCCACTTTCGGTTCGAACAACTCCAATCTGTTCCTGACCGCCGGCTGGTCGCGGGACGGGCGCGACAGCCTGATCTATCCGACCAATGGTTCGTTCCACAAGGCAAACATCGAGGCCGGCACGCCGGGAGGCACGCTCGAGTACTATAAGCTCCTCTACGGTTACCAGCGGTATTTCCCGCTCACGCGGAATCTCACCCTCATGGTGAACGGGGAGATCGGCTACGGCGACGGCTACGGCGACACTCCGGTCCTGCCGTTCTTCAAGAACTTTTACGCGGGCGGCATCGGTTCGGTACGCGGCTTCAAGGCTTTTACTATTGGCCCCAAGGACGACAACAACGACCCGCGAGGGGGCAGCCGCAAGCTCCTCGGCAACGCCGAGCTCCTGTTCCCGTTCCCGGGGCTGGAAAACGACCGGTCGGTGCGAATGGGCGCTTTTTTCGATATGGGAATGGTCGGCGATACCTATAATACGCAGGATCTCCGTTATTCCACGGGCCTGACCTTGAGCTGGGTGTCGCCTTTCGGCCCGCTCAAAATCAGCGCCGCCCTGCCGCTGCGCGACCAACCCGGCGACAGAACGCAGCCGCTTCAGTTTACTTTCGGAGGCGCGTTCTGATTTCCTGCCGCCCGTTCGATACAATGCGGGGTGCTGACCGCAAGGAGCGTACATTGAAGCACTCGAACTCGACATTCGTCGTCCTGGCATTGCTGCTTTGCGCCGCGGGCGCCGAAGCGGCCGACATCAAGATCGGCTTCGTGGATGTCGAACGCATCCGGCGCGAGTCGATGCCGGCCGAGCGCGCGAGCAAGCAGCTTGAAAAGGAATTCGCCCCGCGCGCGCAGGAGCTGCAAAGGCGCGAAGCGCAGATCAAGGCCCAGCAGGCCCAGCTCGAAAAGGACGCGGTTACCATGAGTGAGACCGACCGCCGGGCCAAGGAGCAGGAATTGACACGCGCGAGCGTGGATTACCAGCGCATGCAGCGCGAGTACCGCGAGGATCTGAACATGCGCCGCAACCAGGAACTCGCCTCGCTGTTCGAGCGCGCGGACCGCGTCATCAAGCAGCTGGCGGATGCGGAAAAGTTCGACCTGATCGTGCAGGAAGCGGTTTACCGCAGCACCCGCATCGACATCACGGACAAGGTGCTCAAGGCGCTTGCCGAGGGCAAATAGGAAAGGCGGCCGTAGCGCCGCACAGGCCGCGGCACCGCCGGCGCCGATGACACGCAGCGAACGAACATCCTACAGCCTGCGCGAGATCGTCGAGCGCTTCGGCGGGGAGATCGCGGGCGATCCGGACATCCGGGTGCGCCAGGTAGCCACGCTGGAGAACGCGAACTCCGACGCCATCGCGTTCCTGGCCAACGATCGCTACCTGGCGCGGCTCGACACCACGCGCGCCGGCGCGGTGATCGTGGGCAAGTCCGCGCGCGCCGCGACCCGGCTCCCCCGTATCTTGTGCGCTAATCCGTACGCTTATTTCGCGCGCGTCTCGGCGCTGTTCAATCCGGAACGCGAGCCCCGCCCCGGCGTCCATGCCGCCGCCGTGGTCGATGCCTCGGCGGCGATCGCGGGCGACGCGGAAATCGGCCCGTTCGCCGTGATCGGCCGCAATGTCCGGATCGGGGCGGGCAGCGTCATCGGAGCGGGCTGCCGTGTCGGCGATGATGCCAGGGTCGGAAGCGGGGCGCGCCTGTTGCCCAACGTCACCGTTTATCACGACTGCGTGATCGGCGACCGCGTCATCCTGCACTCGGGGGTGGTGATCGGCGCCGACGGTTTCGGCATCGCCATGGACGAGGGCCGGTGGCTCAAGGTGCCGCAGATCGGGCGCGTGGTGATCGGCGACGACGTCGAGATCGGCGCCAATACGACCGTCGACCGCGGCGCGCTCGACGACACCGTGATCGAAGAAGGGGTGAAGCTCGACAACCAGATCCAGGTCGCCCACAACGTGCGCATCGGCGCGCACACGGCGATTGCGGCTTTCGTCGGCATCGCCGGCAGCGCGAAAATCGGCCGCGGCTGCAGGATCGGTGGCGCCTCCCGCATAGCCGGTCACCTGACCATCGCCGATCACGTCGAGATATCGACCTGCACGCTGATCACCAAGTCCATCGCCCAACCGGGAACCTACACGGGAGCGTACCCTTTCGAGCCCAACAGCGAGTGGCGCAAGAACGCGGCGCAACTGCGCCACCTCCACGAGCTCGTCGAGCGCGTGCGAGCGCTGGAAAAGAAGCCCGCGCAGCCGAAGAGGAGAAAATCTTGAGCAGCATGGACATAAACGAGGTACTCAAGTACCTGCCGCACCGCTACCCGTTCCTGCTGATCGACCGCGTGTTGTCGTGCGAGCCGGGGAAAAGCCTCACTGCGGTCAAGAACGTGACCATCAATGAGCCGTTCTTCAGCGGCCACTTTCCGCACCGCCCGGTCATGCCCGGCGTGCTTATCATCGAGGCGCTGGCGCAGGCCGCGGCGATACTCACGTTCAAGACCGAGGGCGCCAAGGCCGATGCCGAGTCGGTCTATTATTTCGTCGGCATCGACGACGCCCGCTTCAAGAAGCCGGTGACCCCGGGCGACACGCTGCGGCTGCACGTGACGCTGCAGCGGCACGTGCGCCGCATCTGGAAATTCCAGGCGCAGGCGCGCGTCGGCGATACCGTCGTGGCCGAAGCCGGCCTCATGTGCACGGTGCGCCCGCTCAATGAAGCGATGCCCGGCTGATGGGCGCCGGGATCCATCCGACCGCTATCGTCGACCCGGGAGCGCGTCTCGCCGCGGACGTCGAGATCGGGCCGTACGCCGTCATCGGCCCGCACGTCGAGATCGGGCCCGGCTCGCGCGTCGGGCCGCACGCGGTGATCGCCGGCCGCACCCGCATCGGGACCGGGAACCGCATTTTCCAGTTCGTCTCGCTCGGCGAGGCGCCGCAGGACAAGAAATACAAAGGCGAGCCCACGCGTCTCGAAATCGGGGACCGCAACGTGATCCGCGAGTTCTGCACCTTCAATTGCGGCACGGTGCAGGACGCCGGCGTCACCCGCGTCGGCAACGACAACTGGATCATGGCCTACGTGCACCTCGCGCACGACTGCCAGGTGGGCGACCACACCGTGTTCGCGAACAACTCCCAGCTCGCCGGTCACGTGCGCGTCGGCGACTACGCGATCCTCGGCGGGTTCACGGCGGTGCACCAGTTCTGCCGCATCGGCGCGCACAGCATCACCGCCATCGGCACCACCGTGCTGCTCGACATCCCGCCCTACGTGACGGCGTCGGGCAACTCCGCGCGCCCGTACGGCATCAACGCCGAGGGCCTCAAGCGCCGCGGCTACTCGCCCGACGCGATCGCCGGCCTCAAGCGTGCGTACAAGACGCTCTACAAGTCCGCATTGACCCTGGATCAAGCAAAAAACAAGTTAAAACAACAAGTTAAAGATACCCCTGAAGTGCGGCTGCTGCTCGATTTCCTGGCCACGGCAGGGCGGGGCATCATCCGCTGAGCCATGGCTGATCCCGCCGTCCGCTCTGCGCCGCTCATCGGCATCGTCGCGGGGGAGGCTTCCGGAGACCTGCTCGGCGCGCATCTCATCCAGGCAGTGAAGCAAGCGGTCCCGGGAGCGCGCTTCGCGGGCATCGCCGGTCCGCGCATGCAGGGCGCCGGCGCGCAAGCGCTCTTTCCCATGGAAAAGCTCGCGGTGCGCGGCTACACCGAGGTGCTGCGCAACTACCTCGAGCTCGCCGGCATGCGCCGCCGCCTCGCAGCGCATTTACTGCGCGAGCGGCCGCGGCTCTTCGTCGGCATCGACGCGCCGGACTTCAACCTGGACCTGGAGCTCAAGCTCAAGGCGGCGGGCATACCCACCGTGCACTACGTGAGCCCCTCGATCTGGGCGTGGCGCGGCGGGCGCATCCACAAGATCAAGCGCGCGGTGTCGAAAATGCTCACGCTGTTCCCGTTCGAGCAGGCGATCTACGAGCGCGCCGGCGTCCCGGTCGCGTACGTCGGGCACCCGCTGGCCGGCGTGTTCGGGGATTTCCCGGACGTCGCGGCGATGCGCGAGCAGTTGCGGCTGCCGGCCGCCGCCAAGGTCGTGACCCTGCTGCCCGGCAGCCGGGTGAGCGAGCTCGTGCACATGGCCGATCTCTTCGTGGCGGCCGCGCGCCGGATCGCGGACGCGGTGCCGGGCGCGCGGTTTCTCGCGCCGCTCGTGAGCCGCGAGACCCGCGCGCTCTTCGAGGCCGCGCTCTACCGGGCGGCGGGGGGCGGCCCGGAGATCACCATGCTGTTCGGCCACTCCCACGAGGCGATGGCCGCGGCCGACGTCGTGCTGGTGGCGTCCGGCACGGCGACGCTGGAGGCGGCGCTGCTCAGGCGCCCGATGGTGATCACCTACAAGGTCTCGCGCCTGACGGCGATGATTCACCGCCACCAGGGATACCTGCCGTACGTCGGCCTGCCCAACATCCTTGCCGGCGAGTTCATCGTGCCGGAATTCCTGCAGGAGGAGGCGACGCCCGAAAACCTGTCGCAGGCGGTAGTGAACCTGCTGTTCGATGCCGGCGTGCGCGGTCGCACCGAAGCGCGCCTCGCCCGCATGCAGGCGGAGCTGCGCCAGGACACGGGGCGCCGGGCGGCGGAAGCGATCCTGCCGCTGCTCGCCGCATGAGCGCGCTCCGCGAGCTCGTTTGCGGCGTGGACGAGGCCGGGCGCGGGCCGCTGGCGGGACCGGTATATGCCGCCGCCGTCATACTCGATCCCGGCAAAGCCATTGCAGGACTCGCGGACTCCAAGCAGCTTACCGCGCGGCGGCGGAGGGTCCTGGCGCGGGAGATACAGGCGCAGGCAACCGCCTGGGCGATCGCGAGCGCCAGCGTCGAAGAAATCGACGCGCTCAATATCCTGCAAGCCAGCCTGCTCGCGATGCGGCGCGCGGTCGAGCGGCTTGCGGTCAGGCCGCAGCAGGTGCTGGTCGATGGCCTGCACTGCCCGCGGCTCGACATGACGGTGCGCGCGGTGGTCAAAGGAGACGCCACCATTGCGGCGATATCCGCCGCTTCGATACTGGCCAAGGTGGCGCGCGACGACGAGATGCTGGCATTGCACCGTCAGCATCCGCAGTACGGTTTCGACCGCCACAAGGGCTATCCCACCGCGGCGCACCTCCTGGCGCTCCGCACGCACGGGGCTTGCGCGGCGCACCGGCGCAGTTTCGCGCCGGTGCGGGCGTTGCTGGAAAGCCGTGAGCGGTAAGCTTGAACCGCTTACCGCTTACTATACAAGCCATGAAGATCGCGGCGATGTTTCACCTGCTCGGTGTCGTCGTCTGGATCGGCGGCATGTTCTTCGCCTACCTGGCATTACGGCCGGCGGCCTCCCGGCTCGAGCCGCCGCAGCGCCTGCAGCTGTGGGTGGCGACCTTGGAGCGCTTCTTCTGGTGGGTATGGGCGGCGGTGGTGATGGTCCTCGCCAGCGGCTTCTACATGGCGGCGGTGTTGGCGGAAGCGGGCCGGCTGCCGCTGTACGTCCACCTCATGCTCTACCTCGGCGTCGTAATGGCGCTGGTCTTCGCCTACGTCTTCTTCTCGCCGTTTCCCACCCTGAAGCAGTCGGTGGCGGCGCAGGACTGGAAGGCGGGCGCGGCGGCGCTCAACCAGATCCGCATCGCGGTCGCCGTGAACCTGACGCTGGGGCTGCTGAACGTGGTCATCGCTACCGCGGGCGCGATCTGATGCCCATGATTGGTCAACAGCGATTGCGCGATTGCGGGGTCAGGTCTTGCGATTGTGCGCGATTGCGGGGTCAGGTCTTGCTTTTTGCCTCGCGAGCACTGATCACGCGGCTGATCTTCGGTAAAGCG
Organism: Betaproteobacteria bacterium; assembly: GCA_016177355.1. Classification (GTDB taxonomy): domain Bacteria; phylum Pseudomonadota; class Gammaproteobacteria; order Burkholderiales; family SG8-41; genus SG8-41. The sequence goes on from JACOVL010000079.1 coordinate 15,675, forward strand.
TAGGTCCCAACCAGGCAAAAGGCAAGACCTGACCCCAGTTCCGGCAGTTTCGCGCCGGTCAGCGCGTTACTCGGCCGCGGCTCCTGAAACAGCTTCAGCGAGCAGTTTTTTCAATTCAAGGCGCTCGCGCCGGGGCGCAACCCGTCCGCGCCGCGCCTGGCATTGCGCGCGGAGCTTGCGGTAGAACGCGGGATCGCTCTCGGCGCGCCACAGCAGCCTGGCCAGCGCGCGCGCGCTTTCCACGGGATAATAGCCTGCATAGCGCGGGCCCAGCATGCCGATGTTCCCCGAAACGCGTGAAGCGATCACGGGAACGCCCGCGGCCAAGGCCTCGGAAACCACGTTGGCGCCGCCTTCCATGCGCGAGCTGATCACCATCAGCCGCGCCCGGGACAGCACCCGCAGCGCCCGGGAGTGCGGTAATTCGCCCAACCAGCGATAGCGCGGCTCCCGCGCCTCCCATTCCCGCGCCGCGCGCGCCAACTCCGGGGTCATGGCGCCGCCGATGTGAGTGATGCGAAGACGGCTCTTCCGCGGCAGGTGGGCGATCGCCAGGGCGGCGCGGAACGGGTCCTTTTCCTCGCGCAGGTGGCCGCTGACCACGACCTCGAAGCAGTGCCCGAGAGGCCGTTGCGGGGCGGTCCGCGGCGCCGATTGGTAGATCGCGCGCGTTTTCGCCCGCAGCCGGGACGACAGTTCCCCGAACCCCGCTTCCTGCAGTACGACCATGCGGCTCGCGAGCTCCATGGATTCCTGCGCGTTGGCGTCGTCCCGGATATCGCGGTAGAGATCGGTGCCGGTGAGCACGAGCAGCAATGGGCGCCCGGGCCAGGCCAGCGCGTAACGCGCGACCGAATCGTGGCTGCGGCGCGCGTGCAGGGCGATCAGGACGTCCGCCGGGGCGCCATCCCACGCGACCTGCACCCGCACCCGGTGGCCGAGGCTGCGCAGCAACGCGGCCCAGCGCGTGGCCGTGTTGCGGTTACCGTGCCGGGAGCCGGCCGCGGCGGGCGTGACGATGGCGATATTCACGGCGAGGGTTGGGTTAAACTTGGGGGCCATTTTCGCACGACCGTTCATGACGCCACCAACCGCAACGCCGGATGCGGCGACCCTCCGCCGCATGTTGCAGCAGGCGCGCAGTCGCACCCTGGCGTACGCCGGCGATCTCGCGGCCGGGCAGCTGCTCGGCCCCCGGCTGCCTATCGTCAATCCTCCGCTGTGGGAGATCGGTCACGTCGGCTGGTTCCAGGAGCACTGGTGCCTGCACCATCGCCCGGGCGAAAAGCCGGCGCCGTCGTTGATCGGCAACGCCGATTCGTGGTACGACTCCGCCGTGGTGGCGCACGCTACGCGATGGACCCTGCCGCTGCCGGAATTCGACCTGACGTTGCAGTACCTGGAGCGGGTCCTGGAGCGGGTCCTGGAGCGCCTCGACCGCGAGGGCGCAACCGGGCACCTGCGGTATTTCATCCAGCTTGCGGCCTTCCATGAGGAGATGCACTGCGAGGCCTTCACCTACACGCGCCAGACGCTGGGTTACGGGGCGCCCCATGACGGGGGCGCGATCGGGCATGACGGGGCCGGGCCTTGGACGGGTGATGCCGCGATCCCCGGGGGCGAATTTCCGCTCGGAGCGCGGCCTGAAGAGGGCGGGTTCGTATTCGACAACGAAAAATGGGCGCACCCGGTGGCGGTCGCGCCGTTTCGCATGGCGCGGGCGGCGGTCACGAACGACGAGTTCGCGGCGTTCGTTGCCGATGGCGGGTACCGGCGCCGGGACCTGTGGAGCGCGGCGGGCTGGGACTGGCGTGAACACGCAGGGGCGGATAAACCCGTCTACTGGGAAATGCGCGACGGCGGCTGGATGGAGCGCAGTTATGACAGCCGGCGCAAGTTGCGTCCACACTCGCCGGTGATGCACGTCAACTGGTACGAGGCCGATGCCTGGTGCCGGTGGGCCGGGCGGCGTCTCCCGACCGAAGCCGAATGGGAGTTCGCCGCCGCCGCCGCACCGGGAGCGGGCGGCAAACGGCGTTATCCCTGGGGTGACGAAGAGCCGCTGCCGCAGCACGCCAATCTCTTCGGCGCGTGCGGAGGCAGCGCCGACGTCGCCGCCTTCGCGGACGGAGACAGCGCCTGGGGCTGCCGGCAGATGCTCGGCAACGTCTGGGAGTGGACCGCGGACTGGTTCCGGCCGTACCCCGGCTTCGTGCGCGACCCGTACCAGGAATACTCCGAAC
>JACOVL010000080.1 GCA_016177355.1 Betaproteobacteria bacterium
ACTTTGCACTCTGCACTCATCATTTCGGTATGTCCTGCGCCTTCGAACCGGGGTCCGTGGCCGGGACCGCCGGCGCCTGCGCCGGCGGCACCTCGCGGCCGGGGGCGGGGGGCGTCACCATCACCCCCTTGTGATCGGTCTTCTGCGTCGAGAAATAGGTGAGCCCCATGCTGGTCAGGAAAAACACGACCGCCAGAATCGCCGTCGCCCGGCTCAGGAAATTGGCCGAGCCGGTGGAGCCGAAGATGCTGCCGGAAGCGCCGCTGCCGAACGCGGCGCCGACGTCGGCGCCCTTGCCGTGCTGCAGCAGCACCAGGCCGACGATGCCTATGGCCGCCAGCACGTGTATCACCAGCACCAGGGTCTCCATCTACGACTTCACCGTTTCCTTCGAGCTCTGCGCTGCGCGGCAGATCGCGACAAATTCCCCGGCCACGAGCGATGCCCCGCCGATCAGCCCGCCGTCCACATCCGGCATCGCAAAGAGCTGCGCCGCGTTGGCCGCCTTGACGCTGCCGCCGTACAGGATGCATGCCGCATCCGCCATCCTGCGGCCGGCCGCCGCGAGCCTGCCGCGAACGTACTCATGGACCGCCTGCGCCTGCTCGGGCGTGGCGTTCCGGCCGGTGCCGATCGCCCATACCGGCTCGTAGGCGACCACGCCCCGCTCCAGCGCCGCCGCGCCGCAATGCCCGATCACGGCGTCCAGCTGGCGCGCCACCACCTTTTCGGTCACGCCGGATTCGCGCTCGGCGAGCGTCTCGCCCACGCACAGTATCGGCGTCAGGCGGTGCCTGACCGCGGCCGCATACTTGAGCGCAACCAGCTCGTCGCTGTCGCCGAACACGGCGCGCCGCTCGGAATGCCCGACGATGACGTAGCGGCAGCCGAGGTCCGCCAGCATCGCGGCGGAAACGCCGCCCGTATACGCGCCGTTGTCGTGCTGGCAGACGTCCTGCGCGCCCAGCGCCACGTTGCTGCCGCGCAACGCCTGCTGCACCAGGCCGAGGTGGGGAAACGGCGAGCAAACCGCGAAATTCGCCCGCTTCAACGGGGCCAGCGCGGGAACCACCGCTTCCAACAGCGCCCGGCTGGAGGCCAGGGTGCCGTTCATCTTCCAGTTGCCCGCTACCAGCTTGATTCGCATGCCGCCCGGCCCGCCTAAAGCGTTGAATTTTACAGGCTAGCGGGCGAGAGGGTCAAACCAGCCGCGCTCGTGTGCGCCGCAGCAATCCATTGAAGATAAAAATAAATACGCCGGGGCCGGGCGTCAGGCGGCGCTGCGGACGGCGGCTGCGATGCGCTGCGCCCAGTGCTGGACGTGGCCGGCGTTTTTGCCCTCGACCATGACGCGGATCACGGGTTCCGTGCCGGAAGGACGGAGCAGGACGCGCCCGCCGCCATCGAGATCGGTCTCGGCTTGTTTCACAGCCCGCTTGACCGCGGGGCTGGCTATTGGATTGCGCTGCTTCTTCAGCGCCACGTTCACGAGGACCTGCGGGTACAACGCGAGCAAGCCGGCCGTCCTGGCGAGCGTCGTCCTGCCCTCGACCAGCGCGCACAGCACCTGCAGCGCGGAGATGATGCCGTCGCCCGTGGTGTGCTTGTCGAGACAGACAATGTGGCCCGAATTCTCGCCGCCGAGCTGCCAGCCGCGCCGGTGCAGGAGCTCGAGCACGTAGCGGTCGCCGACTTTCGCGCGCGCGAACGGGATTTTGAGCTTCGCGAGCGCGTGCTCGAGCGCGAGGTTGCTCATCTGCGTCCCCGCCACCCCGCCCTTCAACCCGCCCGTCTGCCTGCGGTGGCGCGCGATGACGTAGAGCAGCCGGTCGCCGTCGTAGAGCCGGCCCGCGGCGTCCGCCATCACCACGCGGTCGCCGTCGCCGTCGAGCGCGATGCCGAGATCGGCCCCGTGCCGCTTCACCGCCGCCTGCAGCGCCTGCGGGCTGGCCGCGCCGACCCGGTCGTTGATGTTGAAGCCGTCGGGGCTCGTCCCGACCGTTTCCACGTCCGCGCCGAGCTCGTGGAACACGTGCGGCGCGATGTGATAGGCCGCGCCGTTTGCGCAATCCACCACGATCCGCATGCCGCGCAGGTGCAGGTGCGGCGGGAAGGCAGACTTGCAGAACTCGATGTAGCGCCCGGCCGCGTCGTCGATGCGTCGCGCCTTGCCGAGCTTCGCCGAAGCCATGCATTCCAGCGGCCGCCCGAGCTCGCGCTCGATCGCGCTCTCGACGGCGTCCGGCAGCTTCGCGCCGCCGCCGGAAAAAAACTTGATGCCGTTGTCGTCGTAGGGATTGTGCGAGGCGCTGATGACGATGCCGGCGGACAGCCGCAGCGCGCGGGTGAGATAGGCCACCGCGGGGGTGGGCATGGGCCCCACCAGCAGCACGTCCACGCCGGCGGCGGACAGTCCCGCCTCCAGCGCGGACTCGAGCATGTAACCCGAGACGCGGGTGTCCTTGCCGATCAGCACCGCCGGGTGCCCGCTCCTGCGGCCCGCGGCGAGCACCTTGCCGGCGGCGTAGCCGAGCCGCATGACGAAGTCGGGCGTGATCGGCGCCGCGCCCACCTTGCCGCGCACGCCGTCGGTGCCGAAATACTTCCTCGTCATGGGGTGATTGTAACCGCTCGCCAGACGGCCAGGGCATCGCGGGTGGCGGCGACGTCGTGCACGCGCACGATGTGGGCGCCGTTCTGCACCGCGAGCAGCGCCGCGGCGACGCTCGCATGGACGCGCTCCTGCGGGTCGCGCCCGGTGATCCTGCCGAGCATCGTCTTGCGCGACAATCCCGCCATCAACGCGACCCCAAGCGGTTTGAACTCGCGCAGCGAGCGCAGCAGCGCGAGATTGTGCTCCAGGTTCTTGCCGAAGCCGAAGCCGGGGTCCACCGCGATGCGGCCGCGCGCGATGCCGGCTGCTTCCGCCGCGGCGACGCGGCCGGCCAGATAGTCCCGCACTTCGCGCACGACGTCCCCGTACGTGGGATTATCCTGCATGGTCTTCGGATCGCCCTGCACGTGCATGAGGCACACCGCCGCGCCCGAAACCGCCACCGCTTCCATCGCGCCCGGCGCACGCAGCGCATTGATATCGTTCACCATGCTCGCTCCAGCCGCGACCGCCACGCGCATCAATTCGGGCTTGCGCGTGTCCACCGACACCGGGACGCCGCAACCTGCGAGCGCTTCCAGCACCGGCATCACGCGCCGCAACTCGTCCTCCAGCGGCACGGGCGCCGACCCCGGACGGGTGGATTCTCCGCCGACATCCACGATATCGGCGCCCTCCCCGATCAGCCGGCGCGCGTGCGCCACGGCCTGCGCGGCGTCGGCGAACATGCCGCCATCGGAAAACGAGTCGGGCGTGACGTTCACGACGCCCATGATGAGCGGGCGATCCAGCGGCAGCCGGAATTCCCCGCACTGGAGGAACGACATCGGTGACGGGGAATCAGGCGCCCTGCGCCGGGGCGGCGGTCGTCGTTGCGGCGGGCGTGCTGTCTTTTTGATGCGGCTGGGGCGGCTGCGCCGGCTTGGGCGGGCGCGGGGCGCGCCCTTCCATGATGTCGTTGATCTGGTCGGAGTCGAGCGTTTCCCACTCGAGCAGCGCCTTGGCCATCGCCTCGATCTTGTCTCGATTGTCCTCGATCAGCCTGCGCGCGAGCGCGTACTGCTGGTCGACGATGCGGCGGATTTCGGCGTCCACCTTCTGCATGGTGGTTTCGGACACGTTCTTGTGCACCGTCACCGAGCGGCCGAGGAACACCTCGCCCTCGTTCTCGCCGTAGACCATCGGCCCCAGCGACTCACTCATGCCCCAGCGCGTCACCATGCTGCGCGCGAGATCGGTGGCGCGCTCGAAATCGTTGGAGGCGCCGGTGGTCATCTGCCCCATGAAGATTTCCTCGGCGATGCGGCCGCCGAACAGCACCGCGATGTTCTGCAGGATCATCTCGCGATCCATGCTGTAACGGTCTTCCTGCGGCAACTGCATGGTGACGCCGAGCGCGCGCCCGCGCGGGATGATCGTCACTTTGTGCACCGGGTCGGTCTTGGTCATCAGCTTCGCCACCACCGTGTGACCCGACTCGTGGTAGGCGGTGTTCTTGCGCTCGTGCTCCGGCATCACGATCGAGCGGCGCTCCGCCCCCATGACGATCTTGTCCTTGGCGCGCTCGAAGTCGTCCATGTCCACGAGCCGCTTGTTGGCGCGCGCCGCGAACAGCGCCGCCTCGTTCACCAGGTTGGCGAGGTCCGCCCCGGAGAAGCCCGGCGTGCCGCGCGCGATGATGTCGGGCTTGACGTCGGGCGAGATCGGCACCTTGCGCATGTGCACCTGCAGGATCTGCTCGCGCCCGCGGATGTCGGGCAGCGGCACCACGACCTGGCGGTCGAAGCGCCCGGGCCGCAGCAGCGCCGGGTCGAGCACGTCGGGGCGGTTGGTCGCGGCGATCACGATCACGCCGGAATTGGTCTCGAACCCGTCCATTTCCACCAGCAGCTGGTTCAGCGTCTGCTCGCGCTCGTCGTTGCCGCCGCCGAGGCCCGCGCCGCGCTGGCGCCCGACGGCGTCGATTTCGTCGATGAACACGATGCACGGCGCGTGCTTTTTCGCCTGCTCGAACATGTCGCGCACGCGGGCCGCGCCCACGCCCACGAACATCTCGACGAAGTCGGAGCCGGAGATCGTGAAGAACGGCACCTTGGCCTCGCCCGCGATCGCCTTCGCGAGCAGCGTCTTGCCGGTGCCGGGATTGCCGACCATCAGCACGCCGCGCGGGATGCGCCCGCCGAGCTTCTGGAACTTGGACGGGTCGCGCAGGAATTCGACGAGTTCCGACACCTCTTCCTTCGCCTCCTCGCAGCCCGCGACGTCGGCGAAAGTGATGGTGTTGTTCGACTCGTCGAGCATGCGCGCGCGGCTCTTGCCGAACGAGAACGCGCCGCCGCGGCCCCCGCCCTGCATCTGGCGCATGAAGAAGATCCACACGCCGATCAGCAGCAGCATCGGGAACCAGGAGACGAAGATATTCATCAGGAGCGAGGGTTCCTCCTCGGGCTTGGCATCGATGATCACGCCGTTCTTGAGGAGATCCGAGACCAGCCAGGGATCGGACGGCGAATAGGTGGTGAAGCGCTCGCCGGTCGTCTTCACGCCCTTCAGCACGCGCCCCTCGATCGTCACCTTGGCGATGCGCCCCTGTTTCACCTCTTCGATGAACTGGGAGTATTCCATCGCCTTCTGCATGACCTGGCGCGCGCTGAACTGGTTGAACACCGTCATCAGCACCAGTGCGATCACCAGCCAGATCGCCACGTTTTTCACGAGGTTGTTCAAGGGCGCTCCTTACGTTCTAACTGACTCAATTCTAGACTCTTTTTTCGCAAACCGCAGTAGTAGCGCCGCGCGGCTCACGCCACCCGCGGGCCCTTCGCCACCACGTAGACCTCGCTCGAGCGGCTGCGGGAGGCTTCCGGTTTGCGCGCGACGACCTTTCGAAACCGCAGGCGCAGCGTCCTCAGCAGGTTCTCGTAGGCTCTGCCGTGAAACGTTTTGACCAGCAGATTTCCCTGTGGTTTCAAGTGCTTCAAGGCAAAATCCAGCGCCAGCTCCGCGAGCGCCAGCGCGCGCGCCTGATCGGTTGCGGCGATACCACTCAAGTTGGGGGCCATATCGGAGAGCACAAGGTCAACCTTATGACCGCCGAGCGCGCGCTCGAGTTGCTCCAGGACAGTTACGTCGCCGAAGTCGCCGCGGATGAACGCCACGCCCGGCAGCGGTGGCATCTCGAGGAGATCGAGCGCGATCACCCGCCCGCGCGGCCCGACCCGCTCCGCCGCGACCTGCGACCAGCCACCCGGCGCCGCGCCGAGATCCACCACCAGCATACCGGGGGCGAGCAAGCGGTCGCGCCGTGCGATCTCATCGAGCTTGTAGGCCGCGCGCGAGCGCATGCCCTTGGCGCGCGCGCGCTTCACCCAGGCGTCGGCGACGTGCTCCTTGATCCAGCTTTTGCCGCGCACTCGTCCCATCCGCTACACTCGCTAGTCCAAGAATCAATCTAACCGCAGATAAACGCCGATTCACGCCGATGAAAAAACGAAAATCCGGATTTGCGATTGATGTTATCTGCGTTCATCTGCGTTCATCGGCGGTTTCCGAATGAAGCCCTTGACGCCGTCCGAGCGCGGCGCCCTGCGCGCGCGGGCCCATCATCTCCATCCGGTCATCATGATCGGCGAGGCGGGCCTGACGCCGGCGGTGCTGAAGGAAATCGACACGGCGTTGAAAAGCCACGAGCTGATCAAGGTGCGGGTGCTGGGCGACGACCGCGGCCGGCGCGAGGGCCTGAGCGGCGAGATCTGCGCCGCGCTCGATGCGGGATCCGTCCAGCATATCGGCAAAATCCTCGTCATCTTCCGCCCGCGCCCGGAGGAAACGGCGGCGCGGTCCGCCCCGCGTCCCCGGAAGAAGGAAAAACGCCGCACCAAGCGCAGCTTTCAAAACCAATGATGAGTGCAGAATGCAGAGTGCAAAATTGGGCTAGGCAAAGACCGCAGATATCCGCTCTGCACTTTGCACTTTGCACTAGACGTACTTGACGTCGAGAATCTCGTACTCCCGCACGCCGCCCGGCGCCTTGACCTCGGCGGTATCGCCCGCGTACTTGCCGATCAGCGCGCGCGCGGTCGGCGAGCTGATCGAGATCCTGCCTTGCTTGATGTCGGCCTCGTCGTCGCCCACGATCTGGTAGGTCACCGTCTCGCCGCTCGCTGCGTCCTCCAGCTCCACGGTGGCGCCGAATACGCAGCGGCCGTCGGCGTCGAGCAGCCGGGTGTCGATGATCTGCGCGTTGGCGAGCTTGCTTTCGAGCTCGGCAATGCGGCCCTCGATGAAGCCCTGGCGCTCCTTCGCCGCATGGTACTCGGCGTTTTCCGCCAGATCGCCGTGCGAGCGCGCCTCGGCGATGGCGGTGACGATCGCCGGCCGCCGCACGGTCTTCAGCTCCTGCAGCTCGGCGCGCAGTTTTTCCGCGCCGGCGATCGTGATCGGGATCTTGCTCATGCGGACCTCTCACCGGAGGGCATCAGCTCACTATTTCGGGCAGCCTGGCGTGCAGGCCCTGCATCACGTACGGGCGCAGCTCCTGCGCGTGCTCCATGCCGTTGCAGGCGGCGCGCGCGCCGTCGAGCGTGGTGTAGAGCGCGACGCGCTCCTGCAGCGCCGCGCGGCGGATCACGTACGAGTCGCGCACCGCGACGCGCTTCTCCGCCACCGTGTTGACGATCAGCGAGATCTCGCCGTTCTTGATCAGGTCCACGATGTGCGGCCGCCCCTCGGCCACCTTGTTGATCGGCGTCACCGCGAGCCCCGCCGCGGCGAGCGCCGCCGCCGTGCCGCGTGTGGCGACCAGCGTGAAGCCGAGACTGGCGAGCTTGCGCGCGATCTCCACCGTGCGCGGCTTGTCCTCGTCGCGCACGCTGACGAACACCTTGCCCGCGGCCGGCAGCGGCTCGCCCGAGGCGAGCTGCGACTTGACGAAGGCCTCGGCGAAAGTCTCGCCTACGCCCATCACTTCGCCCGTGGATTTCATTTCCGGCCCGAGGATGGTGTCGGCGCCCGGTAACTTGATGAACGGGAACACCGCCTCCTTCACCGAAAAGTAAGGCGGCACGATGACGTTATTCACGCCCTGCGCGGCGAGCGTTTTGCCCGCCATGCAGCGCGCCGCGACCTTGGCGAGCGGCACGCCGGTCGCCTTGGACACGAACGGCACGGTGCGCGAGGCGCGCGGGTTGACCTCCAGCACGTAGACCACGTCGACCTGCTCATTTTTCTGAATGGCGAATTGCACGTTGATCAGCCCGACGACCTTCAGCGCGTGCGCCATGGCGACGGTCTGGCGCCTGAGCTCGTCCTGCATCTCCGGCGTGAGCGAATACGGCGGCAGCGAGCACGCCGAGTCCCCGGAGTGCACCCCGGCCTGCTCGATGTGCTCCATCACGCCGCCGATCACCACCCGCCTGCCGTCGCAAACCGCGTCCACGTCCACTTCGGTGGCGTCGTTGAGGAAGCGGTCGAGCAGCACCGGCGAGTCGTTCGACACCTTGACCGCCTCGCGCATGTAGCGCTCGAGGTCGCTCTGCTGGTAGACGATCTCCATCGCGCGTCCCCCGAGCACGTAGGAGGGGCGCACCACCAGCGGATAGCCGATCTCCTCCGCCACCGCGAGCGCTTTCTGCGGGCTCCTCGCGGTGCGGTTGGGCGGCTGCTTGAGCTTGAGCTTGTTCAGCAGCTTCTGGAAGCGCTCGCGGTCCTCGGCGACGTCGATCGAGTCCGGCGTGGTGCCGATGATCGGCACGCCGTTCGCCTCGAGGTCGCGCGCGAGCTTGAGCGGCGTCTGGCCGCCGAACTGCACGATGACGCCGAATGGCCGCTCCACGTGCACGATCTCCAGCACGTCCTCCAGCGTCAGCGGCTCGAAGTAGAGCCGGTCGGAGATGTCGTAATCGGTCGAGACCGTTTCCGGGTTGCAGTTGACCATGACGGTCTCGAACCCGTCCTCGCGCAGGGCGAGGGCCGCGTGCACGCAGCAATAATCGAACTCGATGCCCTGGCCGATGCGGTTGGGCCCGCCGCCCAGCACCATGATCTTCCTGCGATCGGAGGGGGCCGCTTCGCACTCCTCCTCGTACGTCGAATACAGGTAGGCGGTGCGCGTGGCAAACTCCGCGGCGCAGGTGTCCACCCGCTTGTACGCCGGGCGCACGCCCAGCTCGTGGCGCCGCGCGCGCACCGCGTGCTGGTCGGCGGCGAGCAGGCTGGCGAGCCGCATGTCCGAGAAGCCGGCGCGCTTCAGCCGGCGCAGCTGTGCGGCGTCGAGCTGCTCCAGCGTCCCGCCCGCCAGCGCCTTCTCCTGGTGCACGATGTCCTCGACCTGCGCCAGGAACCAGGGGTCGATGCGGGTGAGGTCGTGCACCTCGTCCACCGACATGCCGCAGCGGAAGGCGTCCGCCACGTAGAAGATGCGGTCGGGCCCGGGGTCGCCCAGCTCGTTCTCGATGGCGTCCCGGTCGGCGGTCATCTCGTCGAAGCCGTCCACGCCGGTCTCGAGCCCGCGCAGCGCCTTCTGCATGGACTCCTGGAAGGTGCGGCCGATCGCCATCACCTCGCCCACCGATTTCATCTGCGTGGTCAGGCGATCGTTGGCGTCGGGGAATTTCTCGAACGCGAAGCGCGGCACCTTGGTCACCACGTAATCTATGGTCGGCTCGAAGGACGCGGGGGTCGCGCCGCCGGTGATCTCGTTCCTCAATTCGTCGAGCGTGTAGCCCACCGCGAGCTTGGCCGCGACCTTGGCGATCGGGAAGCCGGTCGCCTTCGATGCGAGCGCCGAGGAGCGCGACACTCGCGGGTTCATCTCGATGATCACAAGACGCCCGTCCTGCGGGTTCACGGCGAACTGCACGTTCGAGCCGCCGGTATCGACGCCGATTTCGCGCAGGCACGCGATCGAGGCGTCGCGCATGATCTGGTATTCCTTGTCGGTGAGCGTCTGCGCCGGCGCCACCGTGATCGAGTCGCCGGTGTGCACGCCCATCGGATCCAGGTTCTCGATCGAGCACACGATGATGCAATTGTCCTTGCGGTCGCGCACCACCTCCATCTCGAATTCCTTCCAGCCGATCACCGACTCCTCGATCAGCACCTCGCGCGTGGGGCTGGCGTCGAGTCCGCGGTCGCACATCGCGAGGAATTCCTCGCGGTTGTAGGCAATGCCGCCGCCGGTGCCGCCGAGCGTGAAGGACGGGCGGATGATGGTGGGAAAGCCCACCATCGCCTGCACTTGCAGCGCCTCCTCGATCGAGTGCGCGAGCGCCGAGCGCGGGCTGGCGAGGCCGATTTTTTCCATCGCTTTCTTGAATTTCTCGCGGTCCTCGGCCTTGTCGATCGCCTCGCGCCGCGCGCCGATCATTTCCACGTTGTACTTTTCCAGCACCCCCTGGCGCGCGAGATCGAGCGCGCAGTTGAGGCCGGTCTGCCCGCCCATCGTCGGCAGCAGCGCGTCCGGGCGCTCGGCGGCGATGATCTTCTCCAGCATCTGCCAGTTGACCGGCTCGATGTAGGTCGCGTCCGCCATTTCCGGGTCGGTCATGATAGTGGCCGGGTTGGAGTTGACGAGGATGACGCGGTAGCCGTCCTCCTTCAGCGCCTTGCACGCCTGGGCGCCGGAATAATCGAACTCGCACGCCTGGCCGATCACGATCGGCCCGGCGCCGATGATCAGGATGCTCTTGATGTCGGTTCTCTTCGGCATACGACGGTATTCAATCCGCGTTTATCTGCGTTCATCTGCGGTTTCAACTCCCTGTTTTTCCATTAGTTTCACAAACCGGTCGAACAGGTAGTCCACGTCGTGCGGCCCGGGGCTCGCCTCGGGATGGCCCTGGAAGCAGAATGCGGGGCGGTCGGTGCGGGCAAAGCCCTGGAGGCTGCCGTCGAACAGCGAGACGTGCGTCACGCGCGCGCGCGCCGGCAGCGTCCGCGCGTCCACCGCGAAACCGTGGTTCTGGCTCGTGATCATGACGCGCCCGGTGTCGAGGTCCTGCACCGGGTGGTTCGCGCCGTGGTGGCCGAACTTCATCTTCACCGTCCTCGCCCCGCTCGCGAGCGCGAGCAGCTGGTGCCCGAGGCAGATGCCGAACACCGGGATGCCGGTATCCACCAGCCTGCGGATCGCCTTGATCGCGTAATCGCACGGCTCGGGGTCTCCCGGGCCGTTGGAAAGGAAGATGCCGTCGGGCTGCAACGCCAGCGCATCGTCCGCGGACGCCTGCGCCGGGACGACCGTCACGCGGCAACCGTGTGCGACGAGCTTCCTTAAAATGTTGCGCTTGATGCCGTAGTCGAACGCGACGACGTGAAAGCGCGGGTTCTCAGACCGGCCGTGGCCGAGCCCCAGCGTCCACACGCCTTCTTCCCAGGTGTAGGGCTCGCCGCAGCTCACGACTTTCGCGAGATCCATGCCCGCAAGACCGGGAAACTCGCGCGCGGCCGCAAGCGCCGCCTCGACGTCGGTCGCGCCGGCCATGATGCAGCCGTCCTGCGCACCCTTGTCGCGCAGCAGGCGCGTGAGGCGCCGCGTGTCGAGGTCCGCGATCGCGGGAATCGAGTGCTGTTTGAGGTAATCGGCGAGCGTCCACTGCTTGCGCCAGCTCGACGACAGCAGCGGCAGGTCGCGAATGACGAGCCCCGCGGCATAAATCCGGTCCGACTCGACGTCCACCGGGTTGGCGCCGGTGTTGCCGATGTGCGGGTAAGTCAGGGTGACGAGCTGCCGGCAGTACGACGGGTCGGTGAGGATTTCCTGGTAGCCGGTGATGGCGGTGTTGAACACCACCTCGCCCACGGCCATGCCCTCGGCGCCGATGGCAATGCCCCGGAATACGGTGCCATCTTTGAGCACCAGGATGGCAGGTATCCGCGACACTCTAACCCCTTGATTTAAAACGTATATACACAAAGCGGGAGAGGCCGCCCGGCCGCTCCCGCTGAAGCTGTAGGATTATACGCGAAAGGGTGCTTCGCGGCAATGCGCCGCTACTTGAAACCCAGCACGTCGGCCATGTCGTAGAGGCCGCTCTTTTTCGACGCGACGAAGCGAGCGGCGCGCAGCGCGCCGGCGGCGAAGTTGGCTCGGCTGGAAGCGCGGTGCGTGATCTCGAGGCGCTCGCCGGTGCCGATGAACATCACGCTGTGGTCGCCGACCAGGTCGCCGCCGCGCACCGTGGCGAAACCGATGGTTTGATCGTTGCGCTCGCCGGTAACGCCTTCGCGCCCGTAAACAGCCACCTTCCGGAGATCGCGGCCGAGCGCCCGCGCTACCACTTCCCCCATCCGCAGCGCGGTTCCGGAAGGCGCATCCACCTTGTGCCGGTGGTGCGCCTCCACGATCTCGACGTCGTAGCCGTTCCCGAGTGTCCCGGCGGCGGTCTCGAGCAGCCGCAACGCGACGTTGACACCGACGCTGAAGTTGGGAGACATCACGATGGCGATGTCGCGCGCGGCGGCGGCGATCTCCTTCTTCTGCGCCTCGTTGAAGCCGGTGGTGCCGATCACCATCTTCACGCCGTGCCTGCGGCAGGCGGCGAGGTGCGCGGTCGCGCCTTCGGGCCGCGTGAAGTCGACCAGCACGTCGCAGCCGGAAACCGCACTGACGGCGGCGTCGACTATCTTCACCCCGCACGGCGAGCCCGCGAGCTCGCCGGCATCGCGGCCGACATGCGCATCACCGTTGCGCTCGAGCGCGGCGGCGAGCCGCAGGCCGGGGTCGCGCAGCACCTGCTCGATCAGCACGCGTCCCATGCGGCCGGCGCTGCCGGCGATGGCGATTTTTAGCGTCTTCATGTTCTAGAACCCCAACCAATCCAGCATTCTTCCGAAAAAGCCTCGTTCTTCCTGCGGCGCCTGATCCGTCGGCGCCGCTTCCTTCGCCTTTTCCTCTTTCGGCTTCTCCGCGCCGGCCGCGGGCTGCGCCGCTGGCGGCGCGGGCTTGTCCACCTTCGCCGCGCCCCCCGTCGTTCCCGTGCCTGGCACGACGTCGCCCTCGATGCGCGCCAGCTTGTCGCCCTCGAAGATCACCACGATGCGGCGGTATTCCACCATCTCGCCGCGCTTGTCGTAGCGGTAGATGTAGTCCCAGCGGTTGTCGCGGAACGGGTCCACCACCAACGGCGTGCCCAGCGCGAAGCGCACCTGGCTGCGCGTCATCCCGGACTGGAGCTTGGAGATCATCTCCTGGGTCACCACGTTGCCCTGCTGCACGTCCATCTTGTGCGGCGTCAGCGTAGGCACGTCGGGCATCTTCGGCATCGAGCATCCGGCGGCAAGCAGCGCCGCGGCGACGGCGACGCGCGGCCACGGCTCGCGCCGGTCAAATGGCGCTCGGGCACGGCGCGGGAGGGTCAGCACGCGGTTTCCAATGCTTTCAAATGCGAATATGATAACCGACGCATATCCATTCCGACAGGGACGCGTAACGTGAGTAATCCCGGCGATCTCAAGACGATAGGCCTGAAGGCGACGGCTCCGCGCCTGCGCATACTGGAGCTGTTCGAGAAGAGCCCGGTGCGGCATCTTTCGGCCGAGGACGTCTACAAGACGCTGTCCAAGGACGGCACCGATACCGGGCTCGCGACAGTGTACCGCGTGCTCACGCAATTCGAGCACGCGGGGCTGTTGATCCGCCATCATTTCGAGACCGGCAAGGCGGTGTTCGAGCTGAACCAGGGCGGTCACCACGACCACCTGGTATGCATCCAGTGCGGGCACGTGGAGGAGTTCTACGACGCCGAGATCGAGAAGCGGCAGGACAAGGTCGCCAGGGACCGCGGCTTCAAGGTGCACGACCACTCGCTGCATCTCTACGCCGATTGCACCAAGCAGAACTGCCCGCGCAGGAACCGCAACGCGTAGGGCGCGCAACCATGCGAGCAGCGCACCGGGGATGGGGCATGCTCGGCATCGCGCTGATTGGCTGGGCGGCGCAGCAGGCAGCCGCGCAAAGTGCCGATCCCAACGCCGCGCTATCGAACGAGGTGGTCGTCGCGCAACTGCCGGGCCGCTCGATCTCCGCGCTCGTCACGCACCGGCCCGGCGCGACGAAGTTCACCCACGCCATCGCGCTTTTTCCGGGTTCTCCGGGCTACATCAATCTGCGGGTCGAAGGCGGGGAGGTCCGGTTCGGCCTGCGCGGAAACTTCCTGATCCGCGCGCGGCGGCACTTCATCGAGGACGGTTTGCTCACGGTGGTGATTGACGCGCCGAGCGATCGCCAGGTGAATTTCTGGCATTCGTACCGCGCCTCCGATCGCTACGGGGAAGACGTCAAGGCGGTCGTTGATGCCGTCTCAAGGAAGTTCGGCGCGCTCGACTGGACTTTCATCGGCACCAGCGAGGGCACGGTGAGCGCCGTACACGCGGCGCGAATGGTATCGCCCCCCGCGAAGCGAGTCGCGCTCACCTCCTCCCTGGTCACGCCATCCTTCGCCGGGCCCGGCGTGCGCGTCTCCGACGTCAGGCAAGTCAACATCCCGGTCCTGTGGGTGCATCACCGGAACGACCCCTGCACCTACACGCAGTACCCGCGGGTAAAGCAGTACGCCGAGGAAACGAAGACACCGCTCGTGACCGTCACCGGCGCCGGTGACGTCCGCGGCAACCCCTGCGACGCCTACACCCAGCACGGCTTCGTCGGCGTGGAGATCAAGACCATCAAGGCCATCCTCTCCTGGGTCCGCACCGGCGCCGTGCCGCCGGACGTTACGGAGTGACGTTCAGCGGTACGCCGCAGGTTCCAGGACGCTACCGCTCTTCCAGAAACACGCCCGGAGAAACGTTGAAG
>JACOVL010000097.1 GCA_016177355.1 Betaproteobacteria bacterium
GCGGTGATGGACGACGTGCTCACCACCGGCGCCACGTTGAACGAGCTCACGCGCGTGCTGCGAAGAGCGGGCGCGCGGGAAGTCAGCGGATGGGTGGTGGCGCGGGCGCTACCCCGGTGAGGCGTGACTGGTGACTCGTGACTGGTGACTGGTCAACTACCTGCTACTGCAGCTGGCGCAACCGCTGGTCGGCGAAGGCGGTGAGCTCGGGATTGAGGCTCCCGGTCGCCTTGGCCCGCTGGTAGGCGTCTTGCGCCTGGGCGGTCCGGTTGATCGTCTGCAGCGACAGGCCCAGGCCGAGCAGCCACACTCCCGCGGCAGGCCTCAACCGCAACGCTGCCTGAAACTGCTCGATCGCTTCGTGGTGGCGCTGCGCCCGCTGCAACAGCGCCGCGAGGAAGGCCAGGTAATCGGGGCTCCCCTGCGCGTAGTCGAGGCCCTTCTGCAAGGTGGCGATCGCCGTAGCATTGTCTCCGCGATCCACTTGCAGACGGGCCAGCGTCGTAGCGAAACCGATCTGGGCGGGCGCGAGCCTGACGCCCTCCTGCAGCACGCGCTCCGCATCCCCGGGTTTCCTGCCCTCCAGCAGCAAGCCGACCAGCGCCTGGCGCGCGCCGTGGTATCCGGGGTACAGGTCGAGGGCCGCCTGGAATCCTTCCTGCGCTTCGGCGAGCCGCCCCTGGTGCAGCGACGCCACCGCCTTGCGGAACTCGTTCTCGGCCTGCTCGCGCGGGGTCGGTTGCCGCACCTGCTTTTTGATTTCCGGCTTGTCTGGCGGGGCGCCGGCTGATGGTCTGGCCGCCGCCACGACCGCCGGCGCCTTGGTCTTCTCCGGACGCGCCGGCGCGACAAGCTCCTCGCGCGCCACCGCCGGCTCGCTGCGGGTGGCGGGTTCGCCGCTCGCTCTTCCGAGCACGCGCGCGGCGGGTAACGGCGCCCGTGGCGTTCCGGCGTCGGCGGGCGGCGGAGACGCAACCTCCGGCGGGTTCGACAATTCAAAGCTCAGGCGCGAGGCGAGCTGTCCGATCTGGCTTTGTTCGCCCGGCTGCGCGTTTTCCTCCACTCCGGCGGAAGACGCGACCACTTTTTCAATGGCGGTCTCGGTGCTGAGCGGCGCGATCGGCGCCGGCGCGCGCCACCCCGGCAATTCGAACCCCGATAAGAGCGCCCACGCGCCGGCGATCGCCGCCACCGCGACCAGGCCGCCCACCGCAATCCACCCCCAGCGCGGCTGGCGCTCGCCTTCCGGCAGGGCGCGCACGTGGTTGGGGACGACGCCGCGCTCGGCGCTGGAAGCGCGGCGCTTCTCCAGGTCAATCAGTACCTGGTTGATGACGCTCATGCGAGCAGCGCCCAGCCGATGCCGCCCACCGACAGCAGCAGCATGCCGATGCCGAGCCACCACCACGGCCGCGGCCGCCAGGTCGCGGGCGTATCCACCGCCGCTTCGCGCGCGTGCCGCGGCAGCACCTGTTGCAGGCCTTCGCCGTAAGTCAGCAGCAGCGCCTTGTGCGCCACGATGTTGATCAGCCGCGGCACGCCCCTGGACAGCCGGTGCACGACGCGCACGGAGGGTTTTGTAAACAGCCGGTTGCCGCGATAGCCCGCGACGCGCAGGCGGTGCGCAAGGTAGTGGTCCAGCTCGTCCCGGGAGAGCGCGGTGAGCTGGTACTGGAAGGTGATGCGCTGCCTCAGCTGCCGCACCGATTCGCCCTCGAGCTTCCGGTCGAGCTCGGGCTGGCCGAACAGCACCACCTGGAGCAGCTTTCTCTTCTCGGTCTCGAGATTGGTGAGCAGCCGCAGCGCCTCCAGCGTCTCGACCGGCATCGCCTGCGCCTCGTCCAGGCACAGCACCACCGTCTTGCCCTGGCGCGCGAAGTCGAGCAGCGCGCGCGTCAGGCTCTTCAGCAGCTGGTGCTGGTCGGCATCCCTGGGCAGCGCCACGCGGAGCTCCTCGGCGAGGGCGAACAGCAGCGTGCGCGGCTCCAGGTACGGGTTCGGGATGTAGGCCGAGACGTGGTTCGGGTCGAGGGTCGCGAGGAAGCGGCGGCAGAGCAGCGTCTTGCCGGTGCCGACCTCGCCAGTGATCTTGATGAAGCCCTCGCCGTTCTTGACCGCCACCAGCAGCGTGTTGAGCGCCTCCTGGTGCGTGTTGCAGGCGTAGGCGAAGCTCGTGTCGGGCGTGATGCCGAACGGCATCTCGCGCAGCCCGAAGTGGTTTCTATACATGATGTCGCATCAGCGCCGCCGCATCATTGCTGCGGTTGCACGCCCATGGAACGGATGCGATCGCGCGTCTCGGCGATGTCTTCCTGCCAGTTGCGGTCGCTGTGGATGATGGTCGGCTTCAGCAGGATCACCAGCTCGCTCTTGACCGTGCCGACGCTGCGCTGGCGGAACAGGGCGCCCACGCCCGGCGCATCGCCCACGCCCGGCACCTGCGAGCGCTCGCTGGTGGTCTCCTGCCGCATCAGGCCGCCGATGGCGACGATATTGCTGTCCTGCACCCGCACGATGGTGTCGGTCTCGTTGATGCTGCTGGAGGCGAGCGGCAGCGTGAAAGTGCCCAGCGTGCCGAGATCCACCAGCTTGGGCCGCTGGACATCCGTGCTCACCTGCGGATGGATGTGCAGGATGATGTTGTTGTTGTCGTCGATCTGCGGCGTCACGTCGAGCGCGATGCCGGAGAAGAACGGCTGCACCGTGATCGTGGGTGCGATGGTGGTGCCGCTGCCGCTGGTGGTCGAGGTGGTCGAGACGTTGGTGACGAAAAAATCGTCGGTGCCGACCTTCAGCACCGCCTTCTGATTGTTGATGGTGGCCACGCGCGGGCTGGAAAGCACGTTGACCACGCCCTGGGTTTCGAGGAAGGCGAGCAGCGCCGCGAAATTGCTGGTCTGCAGCGCGAGGCCGAAGATGCCGCCCGGCACGCCGGTGCCGGCAACGAGGGAAGCGACGGTGCCGAGCGTGGCGGTGAGGCTCGAGCCGCTGAGCACCGTGCCGTCCGGCGCGCGCGCCGTCGGCGCGGTGAGCGCGCCGGTGTTGCCGAGCGTGGTGCCCGGCGTGATCACCCCGCCGCCGATGCGGGTGCCGGGTCCCTCGCGGAATGCCGCCCAGTTCACGCCGGCCTGGGCGCCGTCGCGCAGCGTCACCTCGATGATCTTCGCTTCGAGCACCACCTGGCGCTCGACCACGAGTTGCATCGCCTTCAGGAACGATTCGACGGCGCGCAGCTCGGAAGGCAGCGCGCGCACCACGATCACGCCGGACTGCGGGTTGACGATCACGCTGCGGCCGGTGCCACCGCCGATGATCGCATTGAGCGACTTCACGATGTCGCCCCAGAAATTGCTTTCGTAGGAAGTGGTGACACGGGTGCTCTCGGCGAGTCGCGAGGTCTGCCCGCCGGCCGCGCCCGCTGCCGCGCCCGGCACCACGGCGCCCGGCACGCCGCCGGTGCCCGAGCTGGGCGAGTCCGTGATCGAGCCCGAGGAGACGCGCACGTCGCTGCGGCCGGTCCGCTGCGCCTGCAGGTAATTGACCTGGAACACCCGGGTCTGCAGCGTCACCGGCTGCACCGTGATGCGCGAGCCCTGCACCCGGTACTCGTAGCCGTAGAGCTCGCGCAGCGTGTCGAGCGCCTCCTGCACCGTCACGTCCTTCAGGTTGACCGAGATCGGGTCGCGCACGTCGGGGTGCACGATCATGCTGTAGCGGGTGCCGGAGACGATCGCCATGAACACCTGGTTGGCCGGAGCGTTGTTGACGTTGAGATCGAAGCGCGTATCGAGCGGCCTGGCGTCCGGGCCGGGCATCTGCACCACCAGCGGCGGCAGCAGCGCCTCGCTGACCGCGTCGGGCGCGGCGGCCTTGGCGCGCTCCTTCACCGCCCGGTCGAGCTCGGCGGTGATGCGGTCATGAGTGGCGTCCCGGCGCGCCGGCTGGTCGGCGCATCCGGCTGCCACGGCAATCGTAATCGTCAATAGCCATCGTTTCATGTTCGTTCCCCTGTTTACCGCTGGGGTGCGCCGCCCGTTGCCGCGGTCCCGGCGCCGCCCTGCGCCGCCTTCGCGCGGCGCGGCGCCGCCTTCTTCGCGGCGGGCGCGAGCTCGCGCTTCTCCACGCCCGGATAGAGCTTCAGCACCTGCGTCTCGCTCCCGCTTCTCAGCACCGCCTCGTTCTCCGTTACCTTGACCAGCACGGCATCGCCGTATTTCCCCCCGAGCCGCACCATTTCGCCGTTGATGATCGCGCTCTTCCGCGTGGGTGAGATCATCACCGACTGCAGCACCAGCCCGCCGCCGGCATCGCCGGCAACATCCGGATCGCCCGCCGCAAAGCCGCCGGGCGGCCGCGTCGGGTCGTTCATGGCCTGAGCCGTCGCCAGGCCGGGCGCCAGCAGCGCGATGCACAGCACGTAGCCCTCCGCCCTCATCCCTCATCCCTCATACAATGAGCCATGCCTTGTTGAGGCTCAGCGTTTGCACCGTGAGCGTCACCCGGAGCCTCGGATACTGCTCGGTATTGACGCTGATGCGCCCCCAGAACATCTGCCACGGCAGCTGCTCGAGCCGCGCCAGGTAATGGTGCAGGTCGGCATACGAGCCCTGGAGCGTGAGCTCGAAGCTGTGCTGGTAAATGGCGCGCTCGGGCCCCTGGGGCCTGGCGGTCTTCGCATCACCCTTGGCCGCGGGCGCGGCACCCGGGCTCTCGAAGCGCTGCACCGGCAGCGTGCGCAGCGCCGCCAGTTGCAGCCCGCGGCTCTGCGCGAGCATCTCCTCGAGCAGCTTCGCCATGCGCTCGGGCGGCACCAGCCCGCGCTGCAGGCCCTGCATGCTGCTGTCGATCTCCGCGAGTTGCTTGCGCAGGGCGTCGCGGTAGGAGCGCTTGACCGCGTCGGGGTCGGCGACCGCCTCTTGCGCCTTCAGCACGCCTTCCGCGGCCTTGATGCCCTGCCGCGCCTCCGCGAGCTGCTGGGTGTGGCGTTTTTTCTTCAGCGCGAGGGGTTCCAGCGCCAGCGCGTCGTACACCAGCGCGGCGCCGAGGACCACGGCGGCCAGCACCAGCGCGCGCTCGCGCAGCGCAAGCGCGGCGAATCTCCCGGAGAGGTTCCGCCACTGTTCCTTCATTGCGCTTTCCCCGCCTTGGCCACATCCGCAGTGGCGAGGCTGAATTCGAGGAAGCGCGCGGCGCGCTGCGTTTTCTTCGCGTCCTTGCCCTTGTCGGCCTCGGGCCCGGCCGGCGGGCGGCTCATCTCGAATTTCGCGAAGCTCCTGCCGGCGAGCACTTTTTCCCGGTTCAGGCGCTGGATGTAGCCCGGCACGAGGTCGGGCGCCACCACCCGCCCGCGTATCTCCAGCTCGCCGCTGCCGGCGATGGTGAAGCCGGTGAGCCACAGTCCGCTCACCGACTGGCGGGAAAAAGCGCGCAGGTATTCCGCGAAGCCCTGCTGGTTGCCGAACGCCCCGCCTTTCAGCGCCTCCATCGCCTCGCGTCCCTGCTTGAGCTCGGTCTCGAGCTTCGCGATTTCCGCTTCGAGCCGGGTATCGGCCTTGCGACCGGCGCTCTGGCCCTTCAGCCTGTCCGAGTACGAGCGCTGGGTCTTGAGCAGCCGCTCCGCCGAGGCGAGCTCCTCGGCGAGCCCGCCGACTTGCTCACGCAAGTAGTAGTGATAGGCGGCCAGCACGAACAGCACGAGCGCGAGGCACTGCGCCACCCTGGCGAGCGACAGCAACTGCCGCTGCTTGCGGAAGGCGGGCGCGAGCAGGTTGATATTCTGCGTCACGCCGCCGCCTCCTCGCGCATCGCCGCCCCGATCATCTGCAGGCACTGCGCCTGCCTCGCGTCCTCGTGCAGCTCGGGGATGTGCGGGAAATCCATGATCTCCGAAAGATGGATCGCCGCCACCGGCACGTCGAGGTTCGCGGCGAGATATTCCCGCAAGTCATCCGCGCCGGGGACCGGCGTCACTATCACCTTCGCCACCGCGACGTGGCGGAACTGGCGGTCGAAGTTGTCGAGCGAGCGCTGCAGCTCGAGCACCACGCGGTCGTAGAGGCCCTGCCGTTGCTCGGGGCCGGCGCCGGTGAAATTCGCAGCCGAGACCTCGATGCGGCGGGACTGGTAGAGCTCGCCGCCGCTGGTGAACGTCAGCAGGCCGCCCGCATCGTCGAAAGCGAGCAGCGCGAGCCCGCGGCCTTCCGGCTCGAGGCAGCGCGCGAGGTTGCGCTGCGCGAGTTCCGGTATGTCTATCGCCTCGAGCGGTATGTCGGCGTCGTTGAAGGACTTCACGGCCGCGGCGATGGTCTGGTTCTTCGCCGCCACCGCGAGCATCTGCGGCGCACGCGCCGCCGCCCCTTCCGCCGCCGGGATGAAGACGGCGTCCACCGTCGCCGCGTCCACCGGGTAGTCGATCATGTCCTTCACGCGCCAGCGCACCGCGTTCTTCGCTTCCCCGGCCGGCACGTTGGCGGGGGCCTCCACCTGCAGCATCTGGTAGTCGCCGCCCCGGAGCAGCGTGGTGCAGCGGTAGCGGTCGAGTCCCAGCTCCCGCCGCAGGCGCGCGAGGGTCGCCTCGTCGTCCGACTCCTTGCGATAGGAGTCGCACAGCAGGATTTCGGGGCGCTCCCTGCCCGCGGCATTGACGTGGCAAACGTCCACGCGGTCCGGCATCAGGTTGATGCACAGCCAGCCCGGCTTCCGCCCGCTGGAACCGAACAACCTCATTATTCAGGGCCCATTCCGGCTAACTCGCTGAAAATACCATAAAATTCAATAATGTCAAGCTCTTGGCGCGCTTTTCTGAGCGCGCTCGCAAGCGGTGTTGCGTAACCGCCTAAGACTGCTAGAAGTTTTCGCGGATGAAGATGACTTCTTCGGAACCCTTGAGGACGCCGAAGGTGGCGCGGGCAGCAGGGTTATCGTCGAAGAGAAGGCCATCCCCGCCCTGGTCCACCGCATCCCACCGGCCCTGGAGGTAGGCGCGGTCGGCGCCCGTCACCGGGGTGGAAGCCCCTGCAATGCAGGTGGTCGGGCCGGGGGGAACGGACGCTTCGAGCCGCGGCGTGAGGATCACGCTGCCGTTGTTGGCGCTGCCCGGGGCGGAGAGCAGCGCGGTAGCGCGGCCGCTCGCGAAAGCGCC
The DNA here is from genome assembly GCA_016177355.1 of Betaproteobacteria bacterium. Lineage (GTDB taxonomy): Bacteria > Pseudomonadota > Gammaproteobacteria > Burkholderiales > SG8-41 > SG8-41. The sequence goes on from JACOVL010000097.1 coordinate 7,142, forward strand.
GGCCGTGAGACTGGTCTCGCAAGCATTGAGGTTTTGGGTGAAGCTGCTCATCTCGATGTTGGCCGCGGCGATCGCGGTGCAGCTGTCATTGGTGTTGGTGATGAAGGCCGTGCCGTTCCAGTACTGCGTCTCGAGCAGGACCGGCAGCTGCAGGAGCTGCGAGCCGCTGGCGTTGTTGATGCGCAGCCGGCCGAAGCGGATCTTGCTGCTGCCCACCAGGATCCGGTCGTTGCCGTTGGCGGGAACGTCGGTATCGAGGTTGAGATCGGCGGCCCGCAACGTCACGCCGTCCGCATCCGTCGGGATGACGCCCAACTGGAACGATTCGAACGGCCCGTCCGGGGAGGCTGCCCGGCTCACCGCAAGGTCAGCGGTAAAGCTGCCGGTGCCGGCCGCCCAGGTCCCACTCGAGGTCCCGAGCGTGAGCCTCGGGGTAAGCGCGGTAGCGCCCACAGGCGGGGTCACGTCGGCTAGGTCCACTGCTCCGAAGCTGAAGTTCGCGGGCATCGTACCGTCGAGTCTGGCAAAGCCCAGGGTGGTGTCGTAGTTGGTGGTGGTCGTGGGTGTCGCAAGTCCGTTGCGCGCGGTCAGCATGAATGTCGCCCGCAGCTGTTCGCCTTCGTAAGTGAAAGTCGAGGCGCAAGCGAGCGCCTGCCGGTTGGTCAACGTGCCTGGGGTGAGCGCGAAGTGGTCAGGATAGAACCGCCCCACGCCGGTCAGGCCTGCCGCGGAATTGCGCGCCGTCTGACCCGCGCCGAGATAATTCGGGCTCTGCGCGATCAGGTTGATGAAGCCGACCTCGCTCCAGTTCACCGCCTGCATTTTCGATCCGGCGGAGAAACCGGTGAAGGTCGTCGCGCCCCCGAGCGTGCCGGCACTGCCGCCGGCCGGGGCGTTCAGCGTGTGACTGAGCGTTGCGGTCGCCGCCGGCGTTTCCTGGCCGAAATTGGGCGTGGCGGCGTTGCCGGCGATCTGGGCGTCGGTGTCGGGAACGCCGTCGCCATCGCCGTCGTCGCCGGTCTTCCAGCGCACCGCGGTCACCGTCACGTTGAAATCGGCCCCCGCCTTGGCGAACACCAGATCGGATGGCGCCGGGCTCGCCGAGGTGGTCACGCCGGAGACACGCAGCCCGAACGGCCGCACCACGAAGGGGTTGGACGCGCCGGTCATCTCGAAGCCCGCGACGCCGGGGTCGAGGTCGAAACGCGCGTGCAGCGACATCTGGCCCGCGTCGGGATACGCGATCACGGTAGCGGCCTCGGAACTGGCGTTGAACGTGAGGGACACGCCGGTATACGCGGCGGCGCCGGCGCCGCCATTGTCGTTGCTGGTCGCGATGTTGGTGCCGTTGACGCTCACCAGCTGGGCGGCGCAGGTGGCCGGGTTGTTGCACTCGGCGCCGAGATCCACCGTACGGGTCTGGCTGCCGAAGAGCGCGACGCAGGCCCCCGTCGCCGTGTCGGTGCGGATCGCCTGGATGCTGATGGTCTTGCCGACTACGGGGGTATCGGATGGCCTGCCGGAGATCTGCGTCGGGATGGTGGTGTTGCCGTCGGTGACGTTGCGGAACTGGAACCCCGCCTGCGCCATCGTGAACGAGGGGTCGTCCGCAGCGGTGGCGGTGCCGGTGGTCTCCGAGAACCCGCCGCTGCTCACGTTGAAGCCGAAGGTCTCCGAGGTGGCGGCGAGGTTCGCGTAGCGGAACGAGAGCTGCACCGAGCTCGAGGCGGCGGCGAAGGTGTAGGTCGCGGCCCCGTCCCCCGGCGTCGGGTCGGAGAGCACGCCGCCGCCCGCCACGATGCCGGTCCAGGTGCCCCTGCTGTTGGTGGTGGAGAGCGCCACCGCGAGGCTGTTGGCGCTCACCGGGCTGTGGGCCGCATCGTGCGCGGTGATGGTGATGGTCTGGTCCACGCACGCGACGCCGCTGCCCGCGTGCGAGATCGAGAAGTGGTTGATGTTGACGCCGGGCCGCAGCGCGAGCAGGAACGCGAGGCCGGTGTCGGCGCCAACGCCGCTCGCCGTCGCCGTCCGGGTGCCGGTGGCGCCGATCGCCGCCCTCGCCTCGTGAGCCATCAGCAGCCGCATCCCAAGATCGCTCGGGCTCGCGATCGAGCCCTGGTTCACCCGGTCGGTGGTCAAGTTCGAGGTCCAGTTGGCCGCATCGGGTGTGGACGTGAATTCGAACGAGCCGACCAGCATCGTGTCAGCGACGGTGGTTGTGATGCCGGGGGTAACGGTGTGCGTCAGCGCGCTCGGCGTCGTGTTGCCGTCCTCCGCGTCTATCGGGGTGGTGGTGTCCACGCCGGAGAAGCTGATGATGCCGCCGGCGGCGCCGGTCGCGGCGCCGCCCGAGAACGTGAAGTTGTGCGACGCCGGCTCGTTGGCGATCGGCGTGGCGGCGGTTCTGTAGTACGTCGCCATGCGGCTCGTGGTGCCGGCGACCTGCGGCATGTCGCGCACCTGGGTCCAGCCCGGGGGAGCGGAGACGACGATCGTCGAGGGCCGCACCGCGATCGAGGCGACCATGACGTCGCCGGCCGCGGTGAGCGCGGGCAGGTTGATCCGCAGCCCCTCGGCGGGCCTCAACGCGATCAGTACGCCGTGGTTCGGGTCCACCCCGCCCTTGGCCACCGAGAACGGCCCCTCCAGGCCGGCGGTCGCCTGCAAGCCGTACTTCAGCGAGACCTGGCCGTCGGTGCCGTTGCCGGTGCCGGAATCGAACGATTCGGCGGTGAACCCCGCCGGCCGGCCGGTGCCGTCGTTGTCGCCGATCAGCGCCGCGAAGATCAGCATCGAATTCGGGGCGGTCGTGGTCTCGGTGCCGGTGGTGACAGCAGCGGAGTTCGAGAACGTCCAGTTGGCGGCCGGCACCGGCGAGCCGGTCTGGAACGGGTCCACCGGATCCACGCCGCGGAAGCGCGACATGCGGCCAAGCAGCACGTCGCAGCCCGCGGCAGCGGGATTCACCCTGGAAACGGTCAGGTTGTCGGAGGCGGTGCCGTCGGCGAAGCGCCAGTAGATCCGCGCCTGATAGCTGAATCCTCCCGGATTGTCGTCGGCGAACAGCGTGTTCCATCCGGCCGAAGCCTGGAGCGTGGTCGCCGCCGTATCCTTCGAGACCGCCAGCGCGATCAGCAGGTCGCCGACGACCCCGCCGGGCGTGGTCGGCGCGATCGTCTGCGCGCAGCTGAACCCGGCCGCCGTCGCGACAAAACCGCCCGGGCTAATGTGCGTGATCGAGGCGCCGGCGGTACTCGCCGCGCCGGCGGAAGTGTGGTCGCGGTACGCGATCTGCGCTGGCGCCGGCGCGGGCAACAGCAAGCCGAACGCAAGGAGCACCAGCAATCGTTTCATGGGAGTCAACATCGCTTGTCGCCGATCGGCATCACCCGCACGCGAAACGCGGAGGCGCCGCGGTCGGGTCGTTGCACCGGCTCAGCACCACCACCAGCTGCCGGTCCACGTAATTCGGGCTGGGGCTGGGGTTGCCCGTTGCCAGGCAGCTGCTTACCACCGGCTCGTTGCACGCGGTGGCGACGAGGCTGTAGGTCTTCACGTTGCGGTTGCCCTCGGTGGTGTCGGCGGTCACCGTGCAGGCGACGGTCACGGTGAATGCGGAGAGCGAGCCGGCCAGGGTGCCGATGTCGGTCGAGGCCGCCGGGCAGGCCGGCGGCGTGCTGCCGCTCGGCGTCAGTATCTGGAAGGCGGCCCACTCGATGCCGGCGCGCGCGGCCTGGTAGGCGCGCACGCCCTGCACGTCGATTTGCGCGCTCTTCTGCTGCAGGCCGGTCACCGACACGATGAACGCGCCGAGCAGCGCCAGCACCACCACGAGGAACACCGCGGTGACGATGCTGAAGCCGCGCTGGCGATTTCCGGACGCCCGGGAATGTGAATTACGGCACATTGTTGATATGTACCTGCTGGAACAGCCTCACCGTTTCGCCACTCTGGCTCACCTGCAAATTCAATGCCACCACGCCCGTCCGCCCGGTGGCGCCGCCTATCGTATAGGCAATAGTGCACGGTGGTCCCACGTTGCTCGCGAGGAGCGCGTTCACGGGCGCCGTGGAGAGCGGCGCGGCGTTGATGTCCACGGGTTGCGCGGCCTGTATCGCGTAGCCGCTCACCCGCCGCAGGGTCCGGTTGACGGGGTCGCAGACGTAGGTCACCGGGCCGGAGATGACGTGAAAGCGCCGGCCCGGGGAAGGGAAAGTGAAGGTGTGGGACGTGAACCGGACGACGTTCTCGCCTCCCGTGCCCGCCCCAACCGCCGCCGTGATGAGGCTTTTGTTGCCGCCCGTGACCGCGCCGCTGGCATAAGCGTCCGCGTTCGCGATGCCTGCGCCGAGGTTGTAGACCACGAGGAAGTCGCTGGTCGTGACGGCGGTGCGGTCGGGTATGTCGCCGATGGCGCCGAGGCAGGTGTCCGCCACGCCGAATTGCAGGACGTTCTCGTTGGCGAGCGTGTCGCCGTCGGTGTCCGGGCAGGTGCTGGCGCTGCTCGCGGGCACCGTCGAGGGGACTTCCGTGCGGTAGCGGCCGCCGGTGCGCGTTTCCAGGTATTCCAGGTAAAAGATGCCGCTCGCCGGCGGCGATTCCGTGACGCGGACGCTGTTCGGCAGCGCGGTGCGCAGGTCGCGCGTGAAGCGGCGCAGCGCCGTGTCGGCGATGTCGGTCAGCTCGGCGCGCCGCGCGGCGTCCACGTAACCCTCGACCGGGCGCCGGATGAAAACCGCGACCACCGCGCCGATGATGCCGGTGATCGCGATCACCACGATCATTTCGACCAGCGTTACCCCACGCGCGGCCCTGAGCATGGCCCTCATCCCGGTCATGGCAGCGCGTTCGGCGCGTAGCGCGTGCGGTAGCCGTGCAGCAGGACGTCCACGTTGCCCGGGCCGGTCACGCGGACCGAGATCAAAAGGCTTTGCGGCCTCATATCGGCGTCCAGGGCGGCCACGGTATCCAAAGCCTGCGCGGCGACGGTGATCGTGGCGGTGTAATTCTCGAGGCCCGGGATCGCCGTGCCGTTGATGTCGGATATGCCCGTCAGCACGAGGCCGCCGGCCGTCGCCTGGTAATCGTTCACGTTGTCGTAGAGCGGGGATACGGTGCGCGTTTCACCCTCGGGGCCGATTGCCTCGACCGTTGCAGCGCATCCGGCGGCCCCCACCGTGGCGCTCTCCGCGGTTGCCGCCTGCGCGTCGTCCGGGTCGCAATAGGTAAACGGCTGCAACTGCACTTCTTCGAGCAGCGCTTCGGCGACCGCCAGCGCCTGCTTCTGGATCATCGGGTCGGCGCTGGCGCGCGTCGCGAGGTTGAGCGCGGCCAGCACGCCCGCCACCGCGACGGCGACCACGACGATGAAGACGATCTGCTCGACCAGTGACAGGCCGCGCTCGCCCGCCGCCCTACGGATGGACATAACCCGTCTCGGCTTCGACCACGATCTGCCGCGCCGGGTCGCCGGCGATGGTGCTGGTAAACGTGATGGTCGTCGCGGCGCTCGGCTGCCCGAGGCCGTTGAAGGTGAAGTCCCCCACGGGGCCCAGCGTTACCCCGCTCGGAGCGGTGGCCGTCAGCGGGTTGCCAGTCACCGGATGGGTGATGGGGGCGGCACAGCCCGCGGCGAGCGCCGCGCTGACGCTGTTCAAGGTCACGCACACGAAGATGGTCCGGCGCCACGCGATTGCCGTCTTCTGCCCGAAGCGCACGACGTTGATGGCCTCGTCGCTGAAGCCGCGCGAGGCAAAGGCGTCGGGACCGACCAGCCGCGGCACCACGATCGCGGCGAGCAGCCCGACGATCGAGATGGTGACCACCAGCTCGACCACCGTAAAGCCGCAGGCACGCTGCCGGTGCCGTGGCGAAAACAGCAAATTGCGCCGGACGTTCAGGTGCATGGGCGCGGCCCAAAAAACAAGGGGTGAACAGACCTCCCTTTCACCCCCCGCACTACCGCCGCAGGCGGTCAGGCTGCGCCTGGCCGCCCGTAAGCAACATCAACAAACCGAAACGTCCACCGTGACAGCGCCGGTCGCCGGAGCGTAAGAAGCCTGGCAGGTCGCGCTACCCCCGCTCGGCCGGAAAGTACTGGGAGACCCGTAGCTTACGGTCAGGCCTTGGCACACGGTAGCGCTTTCGCAGCCGACAGCTGTGCCGATACCGGCAAATGCCCCCGTCGGTATACCCCCGGTAGCACCGGTGCTGACCGCTACCGTAGTAGTACCGTCAGCCAATGTCACAGTTGCGGCGCCTGTGGATCCCACCGCAAACCACTTCCCCTGAATCACGCCTGCCGCAGAACGCAATGCACCAGCGATGCCTTGCACCGCCGCGGCGCGTGCGTCGGTCTGGATGTTGACGAACCGCGGCAGCGCCGTCGCGGCGAGGATACCGAGGATCACGATCACCACGATCAGCTCGACCAGGGTAAAACCTTGTTGACGGGTTTTCATAGCGCTGCCTCCCTCATGAGAGCGTTGAATTATAACAGATTATCGCGTTAACACTGTGAACTAGTTCACTCTTCCTTCAACAACCGGTGGTCGTGATGGAACTGAATATCGGCGCCTGGTTGGGCCCGGGTGCGGTATAGGTGAAGCTGCAGGTCGGGGGGTCGTTGCCCAGCACCATTACCGTCAGGATATCGCCGGCACCCGGTCCCCCGTTCGCGACGTCGTAGCCGTCCGACGAGAGGGGGCCGACGTTCAGACCGGCCGCGAAGATGATGCCGGCGGCATCGGCCGTCGGGTAGGTATTGATCATCGTGACGGCCACGCTCTCCATGAGCTGGCTCCCGACGCACTGCGGCGTGGCGGCCAGGCACGCGGCATGGCCGAGCGCCGCGGCGCCCTTCATCGCGCCGAGCGCGCCGTTCAACTTCGCGATGCGCGCCTGCGTCTGCAGGTTGGCGAAGCGCGGCAGCGCGGTCGCGGCGAGGATGCCGAGGATGATGATCACCACGATCAGCTCGATCAGCGTGAAACCGCCTGCCGCCGGGCGGTGCGGAGCGTGACCCTTTTCACGAAATAGCATACGCATCCCTTTGATCCGGTTGCAAAACCCGAGGGAGTATACCCCAGCCCTCCAGCCCTGACCAGCGATAGGGCCTGACCGGCGCCAGCGTAACCCCGCTCACCCCTTCGACCGGCCCGCCTGCGGCCTGCACCCGGTCCTTCACCAGCCGCGCCTGGAAGCGGAGCTCCTTCGGCCCGGGCCCGGCAAGATCCAGACGGTTGCCGACATTCACGACGTACACCAGCTGCCGCTCGGGCGCATCGAAGTACCAGGCGCCCGCTTCGGGCGGGCTGCGGTAGCTCCCGCCGTAATTCGGAGGCTTGTCGTCCAGCCACCGGACCGGGTCCTCGGTCTCAAGCTTGGACGCTTCCGCCTGCCGGTTGGTGACGATCAGCTCCGCGAGCTTGATCTGCAATCCGGTCTTGATCGTGCGCAACTCGGATTCCATCTTCGCCTTCTCGGCCATCTCCTGGTAGAAATTGAGCCGATTCAGCAGCACCGTCGCGAGCGCGCTGAAGATCACGATCGCCACCGCGAGCTCGAAGATCGTGAAACCGCGCCGCCCCGGGTCCCGCATCACTTCTTGGAGAGCGCGGCGTTGCCGAGGTCCCAGATCGGCAGGAACACACCGAGCGCGAGTATCAGCACCAGCACACCCAACGCCACCACCAGGATCGGCTCGATCTGCGAAGCGAGGTTCTTCAGGTCGTACTCGACCTCGCGCTGGTACATGTCGGCGATCTCGGCCATCAGGTCGTCGAGCGCGCCGGTCTCCTCGCCCACCGCCACCATCTGCAGCACGATGGGGGTGAACACGCCGGTCGCGGTCGCGGTGCGCAGCACCGATTCGCCGCGCTCCACGCCCTCGCGCATCGCTTCGATCTTGCGCGCCATGTAAACGTTGTCCACCGTGCGCGCCACCATGGTGAGCGCCTGCACCGCGGGCACGCCGCTCCGGATCGCGAGCGAGAGGCTGCGCGCGAAACGCGCCAGCGTGGCCTTGAGGATGATGCCGCCCGCCACCGGGATCCTGAACTTGTAGCGGTCCCAGACGAGCCGGCCCTGCTCCGTGCCGACGTAGAACCGGAACGCGACCACCGCGGCGGCGAGGGCGATCAGCATCGCCCACCAGTACGACACCGTGAAATTCGAGAACGCGATTAGCGCCTTCGTCATCGCCGGGAGTTCCGCCTTGAAGCCCGCGTAGACCTTGGCGAACGCGGGGATCACGAAGATGTTGATGATCACGATCGCGACCGCCATGGTGGCGACGACGAACGAAGGGTAGCGAACCGCCGACTTTACCTGCTCGCGCATGAACTTCTCGAACTCCAGGTGATGGAACATGCGCAGGAACACTTCTTCCAGCGTGCCGGTGAGCTCGCCCACGCGCACCATCGCCACGAAGAACGGGTTGAACACCTTGGGGTGCCGGGAGAGGCAGACGGACAGTTCGTGCCCGCTGTCCAGGCTCTCGCGGATCTCCCGGATCACCCGCGACAGGGATTTGTTCTCGGAGGACTCCTCCAGGCCCTTCAGCGCCCCCATGATCGGCACGCCGGCCTTGAGCAGCGTGTACATCTGGCGGCTGAACAGCAGCACCTCGGTATGCTCGATCTTCCGCTCGGTGAGCCGCGCCAGCAGGTCCGTTCCCGACTGCCGCGGCGCGGCCGAGGGCGAGATCTCGAGGGGCGTGACGCCGGTGTTGAACAGCTGCCCCGCGACCGCGCCGCTGTCGGCGCCTTCGAGCACGCCCTGCACCATCTGTCCGCGGCTGTCGCGCGCTTTATAAGCGAAGTGCGGCATCGGGGGCGTCAATCATCGGCTTGATGGCTGATGCGCATCGCTTCCTCGACCGTGGTCCTGCCGGCCGCGACGAGCTGCGAGACGTGGCGGCGCAGGGTATTGCCCGCCATCTGCTCGCGCGCGACGCGCAGGAACAGCTGGATGTCCTCCTGGTTGGCGGCCTCCACCACCGGGTTCGTCATCTCGAGCATCTCGTAGACGCCAGTGCGGCCCAGGTAGCCGGTGCCGTTGCACTGCGAGCAACCCTTGCCGCGCACGTAGCGGTGCTGGTCCACCGCGTCGCGCAGCTCGAAGCGCAGCCACTCGTGCTCGTTCGGCAGCAGCGGGTGGTCGGCCGCGCAGCTCTCGCAGACGACGCGCACCAAGCGCTGCGCGATCACCAGCTGCAGCGACAGCGCCACCATGTAGCGCGGCGCGCCCATGTCGAGCAGCCGCACCGGGGCGGATACCGCGTCGTTGGTGTGCAGCGTGGAGAACACGACGTGGCCGGTCATCGCCGCCCGCATGCCGGTTTCCACCGTTGCCTGGTCGCGCATCTCGCCCACCAGGATCACGTCCGGGTCCTGCCGCAAGCCCGATCGCAGCACGCGGGCGAAGCCGAGCTCGATCTTCTCGTTGACCTGCACCTGGTTGATGCCGGGCAGCCGGTATTCGACCGGGTCCTCGACGGTGATGACCTTGCGCTCGGTGGTGTTCAGCTCGGAGAGCGCGGCGTAGAGCGTCGTAGTCTTGCCGCTGCCGGTGGGTCCCGTCACCAGTATCATGCCGCTCGGCCGGTGGCTGACGACACGCAGCCGCTCCAGCATCCCGGGCTGCATGCCGATATTCTCGAGCCCAAGCATCCCGCTCGCCTGGTTCAAGAGCCGCATCACGGCCGATTCGCCGTACTGCGTGGGCATCGTCGAGAGGCGCACGTCTATTTGCGTATTGCGCACTTTCACGCCAAAGCGCCCGTCCTGCGGCAGCCGCTTCTCCGAGATGTCGAGGCCGGACATCAGCTTCAGGCGCAGCGCCAGCGCGGTGGCGATCTTGGCATCGGCCTCGGTCTGCAAGTGCAGCACGCCGTCGATGCGGAAGCGGATCTGCAATTTCCTTTCCTGCGGCTCGATGTGGATGTCGGAAGCGCGCTGCTGGATCGCGTCCTCGAACATCGTCTGCAGCAGCTTCACCACCGGCGCTTCCTCGAGCCCCGGCGTGAGCGCCAGCGCGCCGAAGTCCACCGCCGTCACTTCGCCGAGCTCGGTCCCGAGCTCCTGCGCCAGCCCGACGATCTGCTCGGTGCGCCGGTAGCTCCTGTCTATGGTCTTCAGCAGCTCGGTCTCGGTGACGACCGCGAGCTCGATGTCGCGCTTCAGGACCCGCGCGAGCTCGTCGTAGGCCTGGAGATCGGTGGGATCCGCCATGCCGACCTTGTAGGTGGCGCCGGCGTCCTCGAGCACCACGGCACGGAAGCGCCGCGCCAGGGTCTCCGGCAACTTGGTGATGACTTCGCGCTTGACGTTGTAGTGCTTGAGGCTGATGTAGGGGACGTTCAACTGGCGGGCGAGCGCCTCCGAGATCAGCTCCTCGGTGACGAACCCCTTCTCGATGAACACGCGCCCCAGCCGGCGCCCGCTCTTCTTCTGCTCCTCGAGCGCGCTCTTCAGCTGCTCCTCGGTGAGCAGCTTCTGCTGGACCAGTATCTCGCCCAGACGGACTTTCTCAGGCCGGCCCATGGCTACCCCGGAATAATTTTAAGTTTTGCGTGATGACAACGCTACATGCCATTGATCTATAAGGATAACTTGTTTTCCCGCCTGCGGCAACTTGTTTTATTGCCGCTCTAGTATTCGGCCTTCTGCTCGCGCGCGAGGAGTTCCTGCACCGCAGCGCGCGCGCGCTGCGGATCGTCGAGCACGCGGCACACCGCGCGCGTGATCGGCATCTCGACCTTGAGTTCCCCCGCCAGGCGCGCCACGGCGCGCGCGGTATATACCCCTTCCGCGGCGTGCCCCAGCGCGGCGAGCGCCTGCGCGAGCGGCGTGCCGCGCGCGAGCGCGAGTCCCACCCTGCGGTTGCGCGAGAGATCGCCGGTACAGGTCAGTATCAGGTCGCCCGCTCCGGCGAGCCCCATGAAGGTTTCCGGCCGCCCGCCCAGCGCCGTGCCGAGCCGCGTCATCTCGGCGAGCCCGCGCGTGATCAGCGCGGCGCGCGCGTTCAAGCCGAGGCCGAGGCCATCGCTCACGCCGGCGGCGATCGCCATCACGTTCTTCACCGCGCCCGCCACTTCCACGCCGGCGACGTCCTCCGACGGGTAGATCCGCAGAGCCGCACCGTGCAGGGCGCGCGCGGCGCGGCGAGCGAAGCCGGCGTCGGCCGCAGCGAGCGTGAGCGCGGCGGGAAGCCCGCGCGCCACCTCCTCCGCGAAGCTGGGACCGGACAGGACCGCGCGCGGCACGGCGGGCGGCAGTTCCTCGGCGCAGATCTCGTGCGGCAGTTTCGCGCGCTCGCTCTCGAACCCCTTGCACAGCCAGACGAGCGGCGCGCTGCCGCCCGCCGCCCGCACCCGCTCGAGCGTCGCGCGCAGCCCGTTGGTGGTCACCGCGGCAAGCATCAATTCCGCGCCGCCGAGCGCGCGCGGGAGCTCTTCTTCCAGCGCGAGCGTTGCGGGCAAGGCGTGGCCGGGAAGATAGCGCTGGTTGCTGCGGCTGGATCGCAGCGCCGCGATCAGCGCGGCGTCGCGCGCCCACAGCGTCACGTCATGGTGCGCGCTCAAGCTGATGCCGATCGCCGTGCCCCAGGCGCCGGCGCCGAGGACCGCGATTTTCATCTGGGCTTCAGGCGCCCCACACCTGACTGACCTTGACGAAGCCGGCCTGGCCGTCGCGGTGGCGGACCCGCAGCCAGCCGCCCGCCACTTCCAGCAGCTCGAGCAGCACGTTCTGCTGGGCCTGGAATACCACCGGTGCGTTGTCGTCGGCCCGGTCGCGGACCTGGGCAAGCGGCACCTTGACGAGGACCGTGCGCTTGTCGGCAAGATGCCTGCTCTCGATCCAGGTCAGGTCCCCGTTCGCGTCGCGCACCTTGCTCCAGCTTTCCACCACGACCACGACCTCGAACGGGTAGCCCCGGCTCACCACGTAGAGTTTTTTCGACTTGGCGGACGGCGCGTCGTAGAGCACGGCGGCCGGCTCCGCCACCGAGCGGAAGTCCAGGCCCGCCGCCAGCGCGTTGCCGGCCGCCGCAGCCGCCGCCAGCACGATCCAGACCCGTCGCGGATACACGGCTAGAGCACCGGCATAACGCCGCCCGGCTGCTGTTGCTGCTGCGCCTCCTGCAGCCGCTGCTGGTAGATGCTCTCGAACCCCACGTGGGGCAGCGTTACCGGCGGAAAGCCGGCGCGGCCGAGGACGCTCGCGACCGCCTCCCGCGCGTAGGGCAGCAGGGTCTTGGGGCAGGTCACGTTGACGACCATGCCCAGATCCTGCGGCTGAAAATTGCGGATCAGGAACACCCCGGCCTGCGCCACCTCGACCAGGAACGCCGTCTTGTCGTTGTGCCTGGCGGTGACGGTGGCGGTGAGCACGACTTCGTAGAGGTCGGCGTCCATCGTCCGCACCTCGTTGTGGAGCTTGATGTCCACCTGCGGCGGCTCCTGCTCGGCGAATATCTGCGGCGCGTTCGGGAGCTCCAGAGACAGATCCTTGAGATAGATCTTCTCGATGGAAAATGCCGGCTGCTGATCGCTCATGGCCGTGATCGCTCGGGTCGGGACCGGTTCATTCGGCGCGCAGCAGCTCGTCCAGCCTGCCGGCGTGCTCCAGCGCCGCCAGCTCCTCGTAGCCGCCGACGTGCGCCCCGCCGATGTAGATCTGCGGCACGGTGCGGCGGCCGGTCTTCTCGATCATCTCCGCGCGCCGCTCCGGTTCCAGGTCCACCCGGACCTTGTCGATGGCGGCGACGCCTTTCGCGCGCAGCAGCCGCTCGGCCATCTGGCAGAACGGGCACACGCCGGTGCTGTACATCATGACCGTCGCCATTCAGCTTTTTTCCAGCGGCAGGCTCGCCTGCTGCCACGCCGCGATGCCGCCGCGCAGCGCGAACACCTCGGCGAAACCCTGCTTGCGCAACGCGCCGCTTACGGCCGGGGCGCGCGAGCCGGTACCGCAACTGACGATGATCGGGCGCGACTTGTGCTTCTCGATCTCCTTTACGCGGTCGGCGAGCTGGGCTTCCGGGATGTGCTTCGCGTTCGTGATGTGGCCCGCCGCGAATTCGCCGGTGTCGCGCACGTCGAGCACCAGCGCGTCGCGCCGGTTGATGAGCTGCACCGCCTCGAAAGCCCCCACTTCCTGGGTCCGCCGCAGCGGCCGCGCGACCAGCGGCCAGAGCAGCATGCCGCCCGTCGTCACCGCCAGCCCGAACAGCAGCATGTTAAACGGGCTCTTCTGCAGAAAAACCAGAAATTGCTCCAAGTGAGGCTCCTGATGGCCGCGCGCCGCCGCATCCGTCATTGAACCGCGGCGCGCCCGCGGAATTCCGCGCTTTTGGCAGCCGCTAATTCTAGCAGAGGCGCGAACTCGGCGGGACGTTGCCCGGCGAGTTTGGCAAGTTCGTCAACGACTTCGGGAAGTTCTCCCGGGTAAACACGCGCTGCTTGCTCGAACTGGCGCAGCGCCGCCCCCCGCTCCCCGGCAAGCGCCAGCAACAGCGCCTGACGATAGACCACGACGTCCGCCGGCGCAAAGCGCATGACGCGGGAGTTCATTTCAAGCTTCTCCGCCAGCTGTTCGTCGGTGACCGTGATGCCGTACGCCACCGCAAGCTCGACATAGGGCGTCAGCAGCGGCTCGCGGTGCAGCCGCGCAATTGTTTCGGCAAAGGCCCCCTCGTCCTGCGGGGGGGCGTTGCGAGGCGCCGGGACGAACACCAGGCGCTCGAAATCCCGGTAGTGCGGCAGCACCGAAACCAGGTTGATGCAGCCTGCCAATATCAGTAGAGCGGTCACCAGTCGTGCGGCGGGAACCAGCCGCAATTCCATCGCGCGTTCCGCTCCGAGCCCCAGGAGCAACGCCGCGACGCCGAGAAAATAGGCGTACCACAGCGGGAACTCCAGCAGGCTGTGGATGCCGATCACGGCGAGCAGCGCCAGTATCCACCAC
>JACOVL010000098.1 GCA_016177355.1 Betaproteobacteria bacterium
GCATATGTTGATTGCCGCAAAGTCTCGCCCGAGGCATCGCCCGAGGGCGCTGTCCGGGTAGCTTGCCTTGGTGGGATTTCCACCAGCTGGATACTCGGCATGCAGGAGAAGAATCCCGGAACAGAGATCGTGCTGCTGGATCGCGGTTGGTGCCGGGACTGCTCAGCCGGTCAGGGCGAACAGTATCCGGCACAAGCCGCGTTGCAGGAGACGCAAGCTCTGCTCGGGGAGGCAGGGTTGGCACCCCCGCAGCTGCCTCGCATCGAATTCCGGCCGTTGCCGCCAACCGGGAGGCCGCTGGAAATTCCCAATGCGGTCACAGAGGAGCGCCTGCCTCGAAGAGGGTTCTTCACGCGCGCAGTGCACAAAGCCGCGCATGCGTTTGGCGAAGCATCTGCCGGTATTTCAGCCAGCCAGCCGTGCCGGGGCAGCAACGTTGTTCCATTCGGACACGGGCGCATCATTCCCGCGGAACGGCTTAAGCGGGCGAGAGCGCTCGCCACAATCGCGCATCTCCATCACCGCCCGATATCGCCGCGTTGCGTGCCGCAGATTGAAATATCCTGGCAATGCCGCAATCACCGAGTATGCGCCTCGGTGTGTCCGACGCGGGCCCTGCAGAAATACGAAGCTGATGATCAGAATGGCGTGCGTTTTGACTCCGTGTTGTGCGTGGATTGCCGCCGCTGCGAGCAATCATGTCCGGAAGGGGCGTTGCGATTCCACCAATTCGGGAGGCGGCCGTTCATGATAGGGCACTCCCCCCTGACCGCGCATGCGGTGAAAGTCTGCATTCAGTGTGAAGAGGAATTTTCCGGAACAGATGGAGATAGATGTCCGGCTTGCAGCAAGAACGACGAGCTGCTTCGGAACGGCCATTTGATGTAACGCGGCGACCGCAAAGTGGATCAATTGTCGGAGGTATCACCGTGAGCGAACCCAGGCAGATGAATAGACGTGATTTCCTGAAAAGTTCAGCGGTCGCCGGTGTGGCCGTCACAGGCGGCGGAGCGCTAGTGACGTCAATGGGCACGGGCGCGGCGGAAGCCGAAACCAGGGCTATGCCGCCTTTAGAAACCAAGATCGTGAAGAGCGTGTGCCACCAATGTCCGGCGCGGTGCGGTATTGACGTCTACGTCACTGACGGCAAGGTACATGCGATCTACGGGACGCTGGATCATCCCATTTCAAACGGCAAGCTCTGCCCCAAGGGACACCTGGGCGCGTACATCCTCTACGATCCCGACCGGTTCAAGGGACCGATGATGCGAACCAATTCCAAGAAGGGACGCGACGAGGACCCGAAGTTCAAGCCGATCAGCTGGGATGAGGCGCTTGCTGCCATCGCCTCGCGCCTCAATGCACTGCGCGAGAAAGGCGAGCAGCACCGCTTTGCCATCGTTCACGGCCGCGGCTGGGGCGCCTCGGATGCCGGCCTGCTGGGCGACTTCGGCAAGCTTTACGGCACGCCGAACGGCGCGCTCGGGCATTCCTCGATCTGCTCCGACGGCAGCAAGAAGGCCAAGGCGGCGCTCGACGGCAACTACAATTACAACGCGTACGACTACCGCAATACCAACTATCTGCTCAACTTTGGCGCCGCCTTCCTCGAGGCCTACCGGCCGTACAACAACAACATGCAGGTGTGGGGTCACATCCGCACCAAATCGCCGAAAACCAAGGTCACCGTTGTGGATGTGCGCGTCACGACCACCGGCGCCGCGGCCGATCACCTGCTGCTGGTGAAACCGGGAACCGACGGTGCGCTGGCGCTGGCGATCGCCCACGTGATCCTCGCCGAGGGGCTGTGGGACAGGAAATTCGTCGGCGATTTTGTCGACGGGGTCAACCATTTCAAGGCCGGCGAAACGCTCGAACCCGGGACCTTCAAGGAGAAATGGACGCTCGGGCTGATCGAGTGGTGGAACACGGAGTTGAAGAACCGGACGCCCGCCTGGGCTGCAGAGATCACGAGCGTGACGGAACGGGACATCGTCGCCGTCGCACGGGAGTTCGGAGTCACGCGGCCGGCGATGGCGATATTCGAGCGCGGGCCGACAACGCACACCAACGGCCTCTACAACGGCATGGCGATCCATGCGCTCAACGCGCTCGTCGGCTCGATGTATGCGGTCGGCGGCTTGATGAACCAGATGGGCGTGCCTTACGGAAAACTTCCGGTCAAGGCCGACGAGTTCATGGACGACCTCGCCAGGGCCGCCGCCGAGAGGAAGATGCCGCGCCTAGACCGCGTCAAGACCAAGGAAGTGCCGCTCGCGTCCAACAACATCCAGGGCATCGCACAGAGCATCGTCGAGGAAAAGCCGTACCAGCTCGACACTCTCATGTTCTATCTCACCAATCCGATCTTTTCCACGCCGAACGCGAAGCAATGGGAGGAGGCGTTGAAGAAAGTGTTCGTGATCGAGACCTCGCCATTCCCCAGCGAAACCTCGGTGTTCGCCGACATCGTAGTGCCCGACCATACCTACCTCGAGCGCTGGCAGGACACCCCGACCTATCCCTTCCAGGGCTGGCCGATGACGGGCTTGCGCGTGCCGGCGGTGAAGCCGCTCCACGACACGAAGGCCTTCGGCGACACGCTGATCGAGATCGGCAAGCGCATCAAAGGTCCGATGGGCGAGCACTACAAGAAGCTCGGCAACGTGGAGAACGTGCTGCGCCATCTCGCGAAGGGCTTCGAGGCGAATCCCGGAGACAACGGCGTGAACAGCTTCGACACCTGGGTCGAGAAGGGCGTGTGGTACAAAAAGCCATATCTTTATCGGCAGATCGCGGGTGAATTCTACGAGTGGGACGGGACCGATTACCGCAGGCCGATGAGCAACCAGGAAGTGAAGAGCAAGCTGTTCCCGACGGAGTCCGGCAGGTTTGAGCTGAAATCGTCCTACCTCGGGCACTACGGCGAATTCATCTCGGAGCGGCTGGGAATTCCGCCCACCCGGGTCGGGTTCCCGCAGTGGCTGCCGCCGAAGTACACCGGTAGCGGCGACCTGCATTTCATCACGCCGAAAACCGCCATGCACGCCGAAGGCCGCAGCGCCAATCTCCCGCATGCGGTCGCGCTCTATCAGCCGGTGTCGGGCGGGCGCAACGAGATGTTCCTCGAGATCCACCCCGAGACCGCGCGGCAGCGCGGGATCAGGAACGGAGACCGGGTGAGGATCAGCAACGAGCTCGGCGCGATCACTGCCCGAGCGCACGTCTACCCCGCCACCCGCCCGGACACCGTGGTGCTGCCCTTCGGCTTCGGCCATTGGGCGCACGGGCGCTGGGCGAGCAGCCGGAAGACGGGTAACGGCTGCGAGATCATCCCGAACGTGTCCGAACCGGTCTCGGGCCTGGCCAGCTACTACACGGTCAAGGTGAAAGTCGAGAAAGCGTGAAGCGCGAAAAGCAAGAGAAAGGAGAGTAAGCCATGGCCCGCTGGGGAATGGTCATTGACCTCGAGAAGTGCACCGGCTGCCAGGCGTGCACCACCGCCTGCCAGATGGAGAACAACCGCCTGCCCGGCGAAAACTGGCAGGACGTGCTGTTCTACAACGAAGGCGAATATCCGAGCGGCAAGCTCACCTGGCTGCCGCGCCCGTGCATGCATTGCGAGAACCCGTCCTGCGTCGCGGTGTGCCCCACCAAGGCGACCTACAAGACCGAAGATGGCGCGGTGCTCATCAACTGGGAACGCTGCATCGGCTGCAAGTACTGCATGATCGCGTGCCCGTACGGCGTCCGCTTCTACGCCGAGGAGAAGCAGAAGACCCAGCCCGATATACGCAAGGTTTATCCGGGAGACTCGGGGAAAATGTGGAACCCGCCGTACCGGATGCCTGAGCACAAGCGCAATCTCAAATGGGGTGTCGGCGTCCAGCCAAAGGGCGTGGTTTCGAAGTGCAATTTCTGCTATCACCGGATCAGCCAGGCGCCCAAAGGCACGCCGGATCTCGACCCGAATGACCCGAAGCTGCGGGATTTCACTCCCGCCTGCGTGGTTACGTGCGCGCCGACGGCGCGTTACTTCGGGGACCTCGACAATCCGAAGAGCAAAGTGCGGCAGCTGATCGCCGAGAAGCGCGGTGTGCGCTTGCAGGACCAGACCGGCAACCGGCCGCAGGTCTACTACCTCGCCGGGGAGGCCGCGACCATTCCGGAAACCAGGTCAGTGCGCAGGAAGCAAAGCTGAAAGGGGCTCGATCATGAATATCGCAACGCTCACCACCCGCTCCGGATTGCCTCTGCTTGATTTCAACTCCAGGCCGGACCCGACCTCCGCGTTCATGATGCTCGCGGGCGCGATTGCGGGCGGCATCGGTCTTGCGGCGGTCTTCATCAATTTGTTCCTCGACGGGCACGCCGCATTCAACACTTCAAGCGACATGGCCTGGGGGGCGCCGATCGCCTACTACCTGTTCTTCCTGCTGACTTCGTCGGGGCTCACCATCATCGCCTCGCTTGATACCGTGTTCGGGTTGCGCACCTTCTATCCCATCGCTAAACGCTGCGTGTGGCTTGCGATCATCACGCTCGTTGCCGGTTTCACGATATTGGCGCTGGAACTCGGACACCCGTTCCGCATGCTGTGGGCGATGCCGACCGCGCTGCAGATCTATTCTCCCATGTGGTGGATGGGGGCGCTGTATTCAATCGACCTGGTGCTGCTGTGCGTGAAGTTCTACCTGCTGCATACCGAAAACTGGAACAGCAGGCTTACCCACCACCTCTCGATCGTATCCTTCGTGGTGTGCATCCTCGCGCCGGGAACGCTGGGGCTCGTATTCGGCATGATGGCGATGCGCCCGGCCTGGTACAGCCCGGTGATGCCGATGTACTTCATCCTCACCGGGTTCATGAGCGCGGTCGCGTTCGTGGTCTTCTTCACGAGCTTGCTGCGGAGGGAAAACAGCGCGGCGGCGGTCGTTCGGGAACATCGGCGCGCCGATGAACAGCTTCTCCATCTCTACGATATGGTCCTGCCGCGGTTGTTTTTCGTCACCCTGCTCGCGGTGATTGCAATGCGCGTCGGCCAGATCATCACCGGCCTGTGGAGCAACTACGAGGGCATGGAGGCGCACTGGAAAGCGCTCGAGTCACCGCTTTTCCACATCGAGATCTGGGCCGGTTTCATCCTGCCCGCGGCGCTGATGTCAACGAACGCCTTGCGGGCGAACCCGAAGATGCAGCTCCTGGCGTCCGTGCTTTTCATGGTGGGCATCTTTTCCGCGCGGCTGGAGCTGCTGATCGTCGGACAGCAAGTACCGCTGTTCAAGGGCTATTGGGCGGATTACGTCGAGTACACGCCGTCGTTCACGGAGTGGATGCTGGTGCCCGCCGGGTTCGGCATATTCCTGTTCCTGTACGGGGCGGGCAACTGGCTGCTCCGGCTGTCGGAATCGAGGGTGCCGGAGCGGTTACCGGAGCCGGCGCATTAGGCCGAGAGTGGGGGCACGGGGCTTTTGACCCGTCGAATATCCGCTGTCGAAGTGCGAGGTGAACAAATATGAGAATTAGGATTATTGCAGCGATCGTTGTTATTGCGGTCGTCGCGGTTATGGAACGACCGCGCGCCGCAGACACGGCAAGGCCGGCACCGTCGGCCGAGACGAGTTCGGACGTGGGCAACTGGGGAAGCGTCCCGTACGTTTCGCGTGAACAGTTGATTCTCAGGCCCGAAGAGAAAACCGCCCTGCGCCAGCTCGAAGACCGGCATCTTCAGGAAATGCGGGTGCTGGAGGACAGGTTCGAGCGCGAGTTCCGTACGCTTCGCCAAAAGCACTTTCAGGAACGCGAAACGCTACTGAGGAGCTTCAAGCGCTGAACCGCAAGAAGGCGTATTACAACGCCACCTTCCGCAAGCGCAGCGCGTTGGTGACGACCGAAACCGAGCTCATCGCCATGGCGGCGCCCGCAAAGATGGGGGACAGCAGCAGCCCGAAGAACGGATAGAGCGCGCCCGCGGCGATCGGCACGCCGAGCGCGTTGTAGACGAAGGCGAAGAACAGGTTCTGCTTGACGTTGCGCATGGTCGCGTGCGACAGGCGGATCGCCTTCGCAATTGCGCGCAGGTCGCCCTTCACCAGCGTCACGCCGGCGCTTTCGATCGCGACGTCCGTGCCGGTGCCCATCGCGATGCCGACGTTCGCCTGCGCGAGCGCCGGCGCGTCGTTGATGCCGTCGCCCGCCATCGCGACCACGCGGCCGCGCGCCTGCAGCGACCTGATGGTCTCCACTTTCTGCTCGGGCAGCACTTCCGCGATCACTTCCTCGATCCCAAGCTGCCGCCCGACTGCTTCCGCCGTCTTGCGCGAGTCGCCGGAGAGCATCACGACGTGCACGCCTTCACCGGCGAGTGCCTTGATCGCTTCCGGCGTCGTCTCCTTGACCGGATCGGCGACCGCGATCACCGCGGCCACCCGCCCGTTGATCGCGGCGTAGAGCGCGGTCTTGCCCTCGGTACGCAGCGCTTCGGCCTTGTCCACGAGCGCTTGCGGAACGGTGCCTCGCGCCTCCATGAAGCGGCGGTTGCCCACGGCGACCTGGCGGCCCCCGATCGTCCCGTGCACGCCCTGGCCCGTGACCGACTCGAAGTTCTCCACCGGCGCGAGCTGCAAGCCCCGGTCTTCAGCGGCCTTGACGATCGCCTGGGCGAGGGGATGCTCGCTTGCGCGCTCGAGGCTTGCAATGAGCGCAAGCGCGTCCTTCTCCGCAATCCCGCCTTCCACCACGAGAGCCACGAGTTGCGGCCTGCCGAGCGTGAGCGTGCCGGTCTTGTCCACGACGAGCGTGTCCACCTCGCGCAGCTTCTCTACCGCTTCGGCATTGCGGAACAGGATGCCGTTGAGTGCCCCTTGCCCCATCGCGACGGTGATCGAGATCGGCGTCGCCAGTCCCACGGCGCAGGGGCAGGCGATGATCAGCACCGCGACCGCGTTCACCAGCGCGTAGGCGAACCGGGGCTCGGGGCCGAAGAACCACCAGACCAGCGCCGTGACGATGGCGATCGCGATGACGGTCTGCACGAACCAGGCCGCGACCAGGTCGGCAAGCCGTTGCACCGGCGCGCGCGTGCGCTGGGCCTGTGCAACCATGTGCACGATTTGCGACAGCAAGGTGTCGGAGCCGACGCGCTCCGCGCGGATGACGAGTGAACCTTTGCCGTTGATCGTCGCGCCGGTGACCTTATCGCCCGATCGCTTGGGCACCGGCACCGGTTCGCCTGTAACCATGGACTCGTCCACGTTGGACGATCCTTCGAGGCAGGCGCCGTCCACCGGCACCTTCTCGCCGGGGCGCACCCGCAGCCTGTCACCGACCTGCACCTCGCCGAGCGGCACTTCCATCTCACGGCCATCGGCTCCGATGCGCAGCGCCGTATTGGGCGCGAGCGCGAGCAACTGACGGATCGCCTGGCTGGTCCGTCCCAGCGCGCGCAACTGCATCACCTCGCCCAGCATCACGAGCGTCACGATCACGGCGGCCGCCTCGAAATAGACGCCGACCTGGCCGCTGTGCTCCCGGAACTCCCGGGGAAAAAGGCCGGGCGCGAGCACGCCGACGACGCTGAACAGGTAGGCGAGGCCGACGCCCAGCCCGATCAGGGTGTACATGTTCGGGCTGCGGTTCTTCAGCGAGAGCCAGAACTTGTGGAAGAACGGCCAGCCGCTCCACAGCACCACCGGCGTGGCGAGCGCAAACTGCGCCAGCGCGCCCCAGCGCTGCGCCGCCGGAGTGTAAACGTGTCCGCCGAGCTGGGGCAGCAGCATCGCCAGCGCGACGATCGGCACGCTGAGCGCGAGGCTCACCCAGAAGCGGCGCGTCATGTCGCGCAGCTCGGAGTCGTCTTCCTGCGCGCCCACCATCGGCACCAGCGCCATGCCGCACTTGGGGCAGGGGCCGGGCCCGACCTGCACGATTTCCGGGTGCATCGGGCAGGTGTACTGGGCGCCTGTTGGCGCATCGTGGACCGCGGCTGGCGCGGACTTCGCGAGATACTTCGCGGGATCTGCCTTGAACGCGGCGAGGCAGTGCTTGCTGCAGAAGTAATACGTGGTGCCCGCGTGATCGTGCGAGCCCGCGGCGGACTTCGGATCCACCTTCATGCCGCACACCGGGTCGGCCGCCTTTTCCGCCGCAGCGTGATCGCCGCAGCAGCAGGCGTTTCCGTGATGGCCGTGGTTCGTGTGCCCGTGTTGTGCGTGATTCATGCGTGACCCCGTGTCATTGAGAATGTGGTAGCACCAGTGTAGAGTCCGTACTTTGGTACGGAGTCAAGGGGGTGCTAATGGCGAATCAAATGAATTTCACTATCGGCGACGTCGCCGAGGCCGCGGGCGTCGGCGTCGAAACCGTGCGCTACTACGAGCGGCGCGGCATGGTGTCGCAGCCTGAACGCGGGGTGGGCGCCTATCGCCGCTACGGCAACGGCCA
>JACOVL010000082.1 GCA_016177355.1 Betaproteobacteria bacterium
GCGCAGAAGCTCGACAAGCTCGGCATGCGCGGCTCCAACACCTGCGAGCTGGTGTTCGAGGATTGCGAAGTGCCGCAAGAGAACGTGCTGGGCGGCGCCGGCAAAGGCGTCGAGGTGCTGATGAGCGGACTCGATTACGAGCGCGCGGTGCTTGCGGCGGGACCGGTCGGCATCATGCAGGCGTGCCTCGACGCGGTGTTGCCGTACGTCCACCAGCGCAGGCAGTTCGATCAGCCGATCGGCGAGTTCCAGCTGATGCAGGGCAAGCTCGCCGACATGTACGTGACGCTGAACGCCTGCCGCGCCTACGTCTACGCGGTGGGCCGCGCGTGCGACGCCGGCCGCATGACGCGCAAGGACGCCGCGGGCGCAATCCTGTTCGCCGCCGAGCGGGCGACCTGGATGGCGCTGGAGGCGATACAGTGCCTGGGCGGCATGGGCTACATTAACGACTCGCCGACCGGGCGGCTGCTGCGCGACGCCAAGCTCTACGAGATCGGCGCCGGCACCTCGGAAATACGCCGCTGGCTGATCGGCCGGGAGCTCTACGAAGAGACAAAATAATCGCCATGCCCCAAGGCCGCCAAGGGTCAATAACGAGGATGGGCCACGCCCCAGGATCAGTCTCTGAAGTGACCACTAACTGACATTTGAAATCAATGAGTTATGGCTAACAACCCGATAGTAATTGCCGCCGCCGCGCGCACGCCGACAGGGGGGTTTCAGGGCGACCTCAAGTCGCTCGCCGCGCCCGAGCTGGGCGCCGCCGCCATCCGCGCTGCTGTCGAGCGTTCGGGCTTGAGACCGCAGGACGTGCAGGAAGTGATCATGGGCAACGTTCTGCCCGCGGGACTCGGCCAGGCGCCGGCGCGCCAGGCAGCGCTCGGGGCGGGCCTGCCGCCGGCCGCGGGCTGCACCACCATCAACAAGGTATGCGGCTCCGGCATGAAGGCGGCGATGCTGGCGCACGACCTGCTGGCGCTCGGCGTGAACGACGTCATGGTCGCGGGCGGCATGGAAAGCATGTCGAACGCGCCGTATCTCCTGCCCAAGGCGCGTGGGGGCCTGCGGCTCGGCCACGGCGAAATGAAGGACCACCTGTTCCTCGACGGCCTGGAGGACGCCTATGACCGCGGCCGGCTGATGGGGACCTACGCCGAGGATTGCGCCGACCAATACCGTTTCTCCCGCGAGGCGCAGGACCGTTACGCCATCACTTCCCTCACCCGCGCGCAGGACGCAATCAGGAGCGGCGGTTTCGACAAGGAAATCATCCCGGTGAGGATCGCCGGCGGCAAGGCCGTGACCGAGGTCAAAATCGACGAACAGCCGCTCAAGGCCAACCTCGACAGGATCCCGCTACTGAAGCCGGCATTCAGGAAGGACGGCACGGTGACGCCCGCCAATTCGAGCTCGATCTCCGACGGCGCCGCCGCGATGGTGCTGATGAGGAGGTCCGAAGCCGTCCGGCGCGGGATCAGGCCACTTGCGAAAATCGCCGGCCATGCCACGCACTCGCAGGAACCGCAGTGGTTCACCACCGCGCCGGTTGGCGCGATCCGCAAGCTCTTCGAGAAGACCGGCTGGAACGCAAAAACGACCGATCTGTTCGAGATCAACGAGGCGTTCGCGGTGGTGGCGATGGCGGCGATGCATGACCTGGAATTGCCGCACGACAAGGTCAACGTGCACGGCGGCGCGTGCGCGCTGGGGCACCCCCTCGGAGCCTCCGGCGCGCGCATCATGGTGACGCTGCTCGCCGCGCTTGAAAAATACGGCTTGAAACGCGGCATCGCCGCACTGTGCATCGGCGGCGGTGAAGCGACCGCCATCGCGATCGAGCGATTCGATTAGCCCGCGGGAGCAGGCATGGCAAACCCGATTGATTTCTACTTCGACTTCTCCTCGCCTTACGGCTACTTCGCCAGCACGAAGATTGACGCGCTGGCGGCAAAATACGGGCGGACCGTGGTGTGGCGACCAATCCTGCTGGGGGCGGCATTCAAGATCACGGGCGGCCAGCCGCTGCCCACTATTCCATTGAAGGGCAGTTACGCCGCGCATGACCTCACGCGCAGCGCGCGGTGGTTCAAGGTGCCGTTCAAGCTGCCCTCGAAATTCCCGATCTCGAGCACCGCGCCGAGCCGCGCCTTTTACTGGGTGGGCGACAAGGACCCGGCGCTGGCGAAGAAACTCGCGCAGGCGCTCTATCACGCGTATTTCGCCGAGGACCGCGACATCTCCAACCCCGAAGTGACCGGCAATGTCGCCGCCAAGCTCGGCGTGAACAAGGAAGATCTCACCCAGGCGCTCGACGACCCCGCAGTCAAGGAACGGTTCAGGACCGAGGTGGACGCCGCCATCGAGCGCGGCGTGTTCGGCTCGCCCTACATCGTCGTGGACGGCGAGCCGTTCTGGGGCTCCGACCGCCTCGACCAGGTCGAGAAGTGGCTCGAGAGCGGCGGCTGGTGAACCACCCCTCACTTCGTTCCTCCCCTCCTTGACAAGGAGGGGAAGAGTGAAACGAGGGGTGGTTTAGCAGGGTCCAGGAAAAGTATTGATTGCGAGAGTTCGACATGCAAAGCAGGCTTGAAGCCCGGCAGGTCAACATCGTGACGCTCGCGGTGGACGCCATCGTCAACGCGGCCAATACGACGCTGCTCGGCGGCGGCGGGGTGGACGGCGCGATCCACCGTGCCGCGGGACCGCAATTACTGGATGAATGCCGCACCCTCGGCGGCTGCCCCACCGGGCAAGCGAAGATCACCAAGGGCTACCGTCTCCCCGCGCAGCACGTGATCCATACGGTGGGGCCGGTGTGGAGCGGCGGCAAGCGCGGCGAACCGGAGCTCCTTGCCTCGTGCTACCGCGAAAGCCTGAAGCTCGCCGCCGCGCACGGCCTGAAAACGATCGCTTTCCCCGCCATCAGCTGTGGCGCCTACGGCTACCCGCTGGAGGCAGCGATCGTGATCGCGGTCCGGGAATGCGCCGGTTTCGACGCGGGCCGGCCGTTTCCCGAAAACGTTTTATTTGCCTGCTTCGATGCGGCGACGCTCGCGGCATACCAAGCGGAGCTGAGGCGCGGATAACGGACATGGCTGCGATCAAATCCAGGCTCAAGATCTCGTCCGCCGAGTTCAAGGCCGCCGAAACCGCGATGCGCGCGCAGGTGGACGAGCTCGACGCGCGGCTCGCCCGGGTCCGGCTGGGCGGCGAGGCGGCCGCCCGCAAGAAACACCAGGGGCGCGGCAAGCTCCTGCCGCGCGAGCGCGTGGCAGCACTGCTCGACCCCGATGCGCCGTTTCTGGAGCTGTCACCGCTCGCGGCATGGGACGTGTACGGCGAGCCCGTACCCGCCGCCGGCCTCATTGCCGGCGTCGGCACCATCAGCGGACGACTCTGCGTAGTGATCGCCAACGACGCCACGGTGAAGGGCGGCACCTATTACCCCCTCACAGTGAAGAAGCACCTGCGCGCGCAGGAGATTGCGCTCGAGAACCGGCTGCCGTGCGTCTACCTCGTGGATTCCGGCGGCGCGCACCTGCCGAGCCAGGACGAAGTGTTCCCCGACCGCGACCATTTCGGGCGCATCTTCTACAACCAGGCCAACATGTCGGCCGCGGGCATCGCGCAGATCTCGGTCGTGATGGGCTCGTGCACCGCCGGCGGCGCCTACGTGCCCGCGATGTCGGACGAGACCATCATCGTCAGGAACCAGGGCACGATCTTCCTCGCCGGCCCGCCGCTGGTGAAGGCCGCCACCGGCGAAGTGGTCACGGCGGAAGAGCTGGGCGGCGCCGACGTGCATACGCGCATCTCCGGCGTCGCCGACCATCTCGCCGAGGACGACCGGCACGCGCTGGAGCTCGCGCGCCGGGTGGTGGCGAACCTGGAACACGCGCAGCCGCGCGCCGCCCCCATCGCGCGCGAGCCGCTCTACGATGCCAAGGAACTCTACGGCGTGATGCCGACGAACCCGCGCACGCCGTTCGACGTGCGCGAGATCATCGCGCGCATCGTGGACGCGGCCGAGCTCGACGAATTCAAGGCGCGCTACGGCACGACGCTGGTCTGCGGCTACGCGCACCTCGACGGACATCCGGTCGGCATCCTCGCCAACAACGGCATCCTCTTCTCGGAGTCGGCGCTGAAGGGCGCGCATTTCATAGAACTCTGCTGCCGGAGACGCATCCCATTGATTTTCTTGCAGAATATTACGGGGTTCATGGTCGGCAAGAAAGCCGAGCACGGCGGCATCGCCAAGGACGGCGCGAAAATGGTGACGGCGGTCGCCTGCGCGCGCGTGCCGAAGCTGACCGTCATCATCGGCGGCAGCTTCGGCGCCGGCAATTACGGCATGTGCGGGCGCGCCTATTCGCCGCGCTTCCTGTGGATGTGGCCCAACGCGAAGATCTCCGTGATGGGCGGCGAGCAGGCGGCGAACGTGCTTGCCCAGGTGAAGCGCGACGCGCTGGAGAAACAGGGCAGAAAGTGGAGCCAACACGACGAAGAAGCGTTCAAGGCGCCCATCGTCGAGCAGTACGCGCGGCAATCGAGCGCGTACTACGCCAGCGCGCGGTTGTGGGACGACGGCGTGATCGACCCGAAGGAAACGCGCCGGACGCTCGCGCTCGGCCTTGCGGCAAGCCTCAACGCCCCGGTCGAGGAGACGCGCTTCGGCGTTTTCAGAATGTAACGAACGGCAGGCAGCTATAATGTGCGCCTGTTTCCCTCTGTGACCCCAAGAACATGACCCGGAAAATCCTGTCCCAGATAGACGCCGACGGCAACGCCACGGTGATGCTGAACCGGCCGGAAGCGCACAACGCCTTCGACCCGGAGATGGTGGACGCGCTGACGGCAACGTTCACGAAGCTCGAGGCCGACGCCAGGGTGCGGGCCGTCGTAATCACCAGCACCAGCCCGAACTTCTGCGCCGGCGCCGATATCGAGCACATGAAGCGCAGCGCGAAATTCTCGCGCGCACAGAACCTGGAGAGCGCCCGCGCCACCGCCACCATGCTCAACACGCTCTACACGCTGGAAAAACCGACCATCGCCTGCGTGCGCGGCGCGGTCCGCGGCGGCGGTGTGGGACTGGTTTCCGCGTGCGACATCGCGATCGCGGCGCGCACCGCGACCTTCCGGTTTTCGGAAGTGAAGCTCGGCATCATCCCCGCGATGATCAGCCCGTACGTGATCGCGGCGATGGGGGTGCGCCACGCGCGCCGTTTCATGATCTCGGGTGAGGAGTTCGACTCGGCGGAAGCTTTCCGCACCGGGCTGGTGCACGACATCTGCGAGGAAGACGAGCTCAACGCGAAAGTCGGGCGCATGCTGGGACATCTCTACTCCAGCGGGCCCGGGGCGATCGTCGCGATCAAGAAATTGATAACCGAGGTTGCCGGCGCCCCGATCAACGAGCCGCTCGTCGAAAAGACCGCGCAGCGCATCGCGCAGGCGCGCACCACGACGGAAGCGCAGGAGGGATTGTCGGCTTTCCTGGAGAAGCGCAAGGCCGCGTGGTCCACGCCCGCCCCGGAAGCGAAGAGCGGCAAGAAGAAATAACCGCAGATGAACGCAAATGCACGCCGATGAAAAACGAAAATACCTGTCTGCGCTTATCGGCGTTTATCGGCGGTTTCATCTTCAGTCGAGGCGCAAGCCGTGAAGCCGCCCAGGAAAGTCAAGCTGGTCGAGGTCGGGCCGCGCGACGGGCTGCAGAACGAGTCCGTGCCGGTGCCGGCCGCGGTGAAGGTCGAGTTGATTCACCGGCTGCAGGACGCGGGTCTCAGGGTGATCGAAGCGACGGCATTCGTCTCGCCCAAGTGGGTGCCGCAGATGGCGGACAACGCCGAGGTGATGGCGGCGATCCGCCGCAAGCCCGGCGTCTCCTACCCGGTGCTGGTGCCGAACAGGAAAGGGCTGGAAGGAGCGCTCGCGGCGCGTGCCGGGGAGGTGGTGGTGTTCGGCGCGGCGACCGAGACGTTTTCGCAGAAGAACACCAACTGCTCGATCGCGGAGGGCCTCGCACGCTTCGCAGAGGTGTGCAAGGAAGCGCTCGCGCACGGGCTCAAGGTGCGCGGCGACATCTCGGTGTGCCTCGGTTGCCCGTACGAGAGGGAGGTGAAGCCGGAGGCGGTCGTGCGCGTCGCGCGCGCGCTCGACGACATGGGCTGCTACGAGATCACCATCGCCGATACCCTCGGCACCGGCACGGCGGGAAAGACGCGCGCCGTGCTCGAGGCGGTGATGAAACACATCCCTGCGCAGCGGCTCGCCGGGCATTTTCACGACACCTACGGCCAGGCCATCGCCAATATCTACGCCGCGCTCGAGTGCGGCGTGCCGACTTACGATTCTTCCGTTGCAGGTCTCGGCGGCTGCCCGTATGCGAAAGGCGCGACCGGCAACGTGGCGACCGAGGACGTGCTTTATTTGCTGGACGGCCTCGGCATCGAGACCGGCGTGGACATGGGCAAGCTCATCGCCGCGGGCGAATATATCTGCGGCGTGCTTGGGCGCCCCACTCATTCGAAAGCAGCCCTCGCCTTGGCGGCAAAGTGCAAAGCCGCTTGACGCAACCGCCGATGAACGCCGATAGACGCCGATGAAAACCCGGATATAGAAGAATGGCTGGAATATAGATTCCGGATTTGTTTTTGATATTGTCTGCGTTCGTCGTGCGTTTATCTGCGGTTCCATCTTGCTTTTTATTTTCGGAGCTGAACATGTCATTGCCGAATCCCGTCCCGCGCAAGCTCATGCACACGCGCGCGATCGAGTGCAAAGGCTACGAGCGCGAAGACGGCCTGTGGGATATCGAAGCACACCTCGTGGACACCAAGACCTACGCCCACACCCGGCACCAGGGCGGTCGGGCACGCGATCCCGGGCAGCCGGTGCACGACATGTGGATACGCGTCACCATAGACCTCGACCTGAAAATCCATGACGTCGAGGCGCGGACCGACGAGGGCCCGTACCCGGTGTGCGGCGACATCACGCCCAACTTCAAGGCGCTCGCCGGGGTCACCATCGGCGCGGGCTGGCGCAAAAGCATCGCCGAGCGTGTCGGCGGTGTGAAAGGCTGCACGCACCTCGTCGAGCTGCTGGGGCCGCTCGGCACCACCGCGTACCAGGCCACCGGCCGCGCGCGCGCGGCGCGCAGCGCCGGCAAGCCGTCGGCGAAAAAGCCCTACCAGCTCAACTCCTGCCACGTCTACCAGGACGACTCCCCGGCGGTGCTGGAGCGCTGGCCGCAGTTCTACACCGGCCCGCACAAACCGCAAGCGTCATCTTGAAGCAGGGGTGCGCAGGTACATCCAGCGCGCGAGCGGAGAGAGCGCGCCGAAGATGCCGATGCTCATGAAGGCGAGCGCCCAAGCCGCCCGCTCCTGGTTGCCGCCCGCGAAGTCGAGCACCACCCCGAACACGAGCGGCGCGAGGAACGCCGCGGTGAAGCCGATGAAGGAATAGACCGCCATCGTCGCGCCGCGCAATTCCGGGGGCGCCGACGCGATCACGCCGGAGGTGAGCGCGGCGGAATCGCCCAGCATCAGGCAATAGTGCACGCACATGACGACGAACACCACCGCGAGCGGCAGTCCCGCGAGCCAGCCCAGGCCGCACGCCATCAGCCCCGACAGGCACATGGCGGTGAAGATGACGCGGCTGCGGCCGTAGCGCATGGCGAGCTCGTTGCCGGTGAGGCTGCCGACCGGGCCCAGCAGGTTGATCAGGGCGGCGAGCGTCGCCGCGCCCGCGAGCGCGGCGCCGTCGGCGCGCAGGCTCGCGCAGAACACCAGGAACGTCACCATCCACGAGCGCTGGCCGAAGAGCTCGTAGTTGTGCAACGTGTAGCCGATGATGTAAGGCAGCGTTTTGCGGTTCCTCAGCACGGGCCGGAAATCGAACAGCGCCGTCCGCTGGTGCGCCGCGTGCGTCCTGCCCGGCGGCATCAGCGCGTTCACCAGAGCCGCGGCGATGAGCGGGCCCGCCGCACCGTAGGCGAACGCCCACTTCCAGCCCAGGCCGGCGCCGATCGCGCCGCAGATAATGATGGACGAGCTCGAGCCGATGCCAAAACCCGCCGTGTAGAAGCCGATCGCGCGTGATTGCGTGTTGCCTTCAAGCTGGTCGGTGAGCACTTTCAGCCCCGGCATGTAAGTGCCGCCCAGTCCCACTCCGATCAGCATCTGGAACGGCAGCGCGGTGACGAGGCCCTCCGCGAACAGCGCGAAGCCCGCCGCGCCGGCGAACGAGATCAGGCAGGAAGCGAGATAGATGCGGCGCGGGTCCATCCGGTCGGTGAGGCTGGTGAGGATGGGCGTCGCCGCAACGAAACCGGCGTAGTAGATGCCGCCGATCAGGCCGGCCTCCGAGTTGGAGAGCCCCCACTCGCGCTGCAGCACCGGCAGCAGCGTGGTGTAGGCCGCGAAACCGGTCATGCTGAGCATCTCCGCGCCGCACATGACGGCGGCGAGCCGCGTCGCGGAGTATCGCGTGCTCACAGTGCGCCTGCTTTTTTCAGCAGATCTGCGATCGCTTCCGCCATTCTGCGGTAGCCCTTTGCGTTGGGATGGATGGCATCGGACTTCATGTCCGGCGAGTACAGCACGCTGGTGACGACCTTGCCTTCGTAGGGTATGCCGAATTCCTTTGCGAGCCCGGCGTAGAATTCCGGCGCGCTGGTGATGAGCGCGGGTTTGGGCACGCCCACCAGCACCACCGCTATGCCCCGCCCTTTTATCTCCTTGATGATGGCGCGCAGATTGCGCGCGATCTCGGCGTCGCTCACCTTGCGCAGCATATCGTTGCCGCCGAGACAGACGATCACGAGCCGCGGCCCGTACTCCTCGATGACCGAGGGCAACCGCGCAAGTCCCTGCACGGTGACTTCGCCGGGCACGCCGGCGCGCACCACCTGCCGGCCGGTCAGTTGCGCGAGCACCGCAGGATAGCTCTCCTCCTCCTTCGCGCCAGTGCCGTGGGTGAGGCTGTCGCCGAAAGCGAGGATGACGTCGTTGGCGCCGAGCTTCGGGACCTGCGGCCCTTTCCCGCCGCAACCGGCGAACGGCAGCAACAACGACAGCAGCAGCGCGCACAGCAGCCTCATGCCGCGGCTTTCCGGAACGGCATTATCCGCGCTCATCCGCGACCCGGCTTTTCTTTTTCGTCCAGCTTTCCCGAACGGAAGTCGCGGATGATCTCGCGCGCGGCGTTGTGTCCGGGTAAGCCGGAAACGCCGCCGCCCGGATGCGTGCCCGCCCCGCACAGGTAGAGCGCCTTCACCGGGGCGCGGTAGTCGGCGTGCCCCAGGACCGGCCGCGCGTTCCAGAGCTGATCGAGCGTCAGCGCGCCGTGGAAGATGTCGCCGCCGGTCAGCCCGAACTCGCGCTCGAGGTCGAGCGGCGAGAGGATGCTGCGGCCCAGCACCGCGCCCTTGAAATTGGGCGCGTAGCGGGTGACGGTGTCGATCACGTGATCGGCGGCGTCCTCCCGGATCCCGTCCCAGTCGAGGCCGCCGGGCAATTCGGGCGCGAAATGCTGGCAGAACAGGCTCGCCACGTGGCTCCCGCGCGGCGCCAGCGAATCGTCCACCGTGGACGGGATCAGCATCTCCACGATCGGCGCGCGCGAGCAACCGTAGGTGCGGGCATCGAAGTAGGCCTGCTCCATGTAAGCCAGCGAGGGCGCGATGATGATGCCCGACTGGTGGTGCTGCTGCGGGTGCTTGCCGGGCAGACAGGTGAAGTCCGGCAGCTCGGAGAGCGCGACATTCATGCGGAAAGTCGCGGACGCGCACTTGTAGCCGCGGATGCGCTGCAGGAACTCGGGCGCGAGCGTATTCTCGTCCATGAGCTTGAGGAACAGCAGTTTCGGATTGACGTTGGCGACGACGCACTTCGCCTCCATCACGCGCCCGTCGGAGAGTTGCACGCCCTGCGCGCCGCGGTCGTCCACGCATACCTTCGCCACCTCGCAGCCGGTGGTGATCTCGACACCGCGGCGCTCCGCCTCCCGCGCCATCGCCTGCGTGATCGAGCCCATGCCGCCCAGCGCGTGCCCCCACGCGCCGCGCTCGCCGTTCACCTCGCCGATGACGTGATGCAGCAGCACGTACGCGGAGCCCGGCGCGTACGGGCTCGCGTAGTTGCCCACCACCGCATCGAAGCCGAACGCCGCCTTGATCGGGCCGGACTCGAACCAGCCGTCGAGCAGGTCGCCGGCGCTCTTGGCGAGCAGGTCGAGAAAATCGCGGCGCGCCGCCATGTCGAGCCGCCGCACGAGGTTGCCCGCCTTGAACGCCGCCAGCACGTCGCGGGCGCCGCCGCCGAGGTTGGGCGGCGTCTCGAGCATCAGCTCGCGCAACACCACGCCGACGCGCCCCAGCATCGCGTAGTACGCGGGCAGCCGGGCGGCGTCGCGCTCGGAGAAACGCGCCAGCTCCGCCCGGGTGACGGCGAGCGAGCCGACCTTGAGATGCTTTCCGTCCGGCAGCGGGAGGAAATTGGCGATCGGGCGCGAGACGATCTTCAATCCGTGCTCGGCGAGCTTCAGCTCCCGGATCACCTTGGAGTGCAGCAGGCTCACCGTGTAGGCCGCGGTGGAATTGCGGAAACCCGGGAAGAATTCCTCGGTGACCGCCGCGCCGCCGACCACCGCGCGGCGCTCGAGCACCCTCACCTTCAGCCCCGCGCCGGCGAGATAGCACGCGCAGGTGAGTCCGTTGTGGCCGCCCCCGACGATCAGCGCGTCGTACGGTTTATGGTTGGGCATGGAAAATGGCGCGCCCGGCGGGATTCGAACCCACGACCCTTGGCTTCGGAGGCCAATACTCTATCCTCTGAGCTACGGGCGCGTGCGAGCGGATTCTAGCATAGCGGTTGCGCGCTATTCCCTGAAATTCAAGGTTTTACGCATCGAATTTTGCCGCTATAATGAGCGCCTTTCCCGCGCGCTTTCCAAAACGGTCCCATGGCCGAATACCATACCCCCGAGCATCACTCGCCGATCAGGACGCCCCGGCAGCTCGTCATCGTGGTGGTGCTCGCATTCGCCGTGCCGATCGTGCTGATCGTGATGCTCACGCATCTCGTCACCGGCGGCGCCGACACGAGCAAGAGCAATCCCGGCATGTCGGATGAGGCGATAGCGAAACGCTTGAAGCCGGTGGGTGAAGTGGCGGTGGATCCCGGCCAACCCGGGCCGGCGTCCGCCGCGCCGGTTGCGGTCGCAGCGGCATCCGTGCCGGGCATGCCGGCCCCGGCGGCCGCCAAGGCGGACGCCGGTAAAGGCAAATCGGTTTTCGACGCGGCCTGCACGGCCTGTCACACCGCAGGCGTCGCGGGCGCGCCCAAGGCGGGCGACAAGGCGGCATGGGCGCCGCGCCTGAAGGCCGGGATGGAGGCGCTCTATACCAGCTCGCTCAAAGGCAAGAATGCGATGCCGCCCAAGGGCGGCAACCTCTCGCTCGCCGACGCCGATGTGAAGGCGGCGGTGGATTACATGGCAGGTCTTGTGAAGTGACGAGTGACGACCCTCGCAATCGGCGACGTCCAGGGCTGCTACGACCAGCTGATGCGGCTGCTCGAGCGCGCCGGTTATGACGATCGCCGCGACGTTCTATGGTTCGTCGGCGACCTCGTAAACCGCGGTCCACGGTCGCTCGAGACGCTGCGCTTCGTGAAAGGGCTGGGCGAACGACAGGTAACGGTACTCGGCAACCACGATCTCGCCCTGCTCGTCGTCGCGGAAAACATCAAGAAGCCGCACCCAGGCGACACCTTCGGCGACGTGCTCGCGGCGCCCGACCGTGACGAGTTGCTCGACTGGCTGCGGCGGCAAAAACTGATGCACGTGGAGCGCGGCTACGCCATGGTGCACTCCGGGCTGCCGCCGCAATGGAGCATCGAGCGGGCGCTCGCCCTGGCGCAGGAAGCGGAGCGGGCGCTTGCCGGACCCGGCTACCGCGAGTTTCTTCGAAGCATGTACGGTAACGAGCCCACGCGCTGGCACGACGGGCTCGAAGGCTACGACCGGCTGCGCATCATCATCAATGCCATGACGCGCATGCGTCTCGCCACCGCCGACGGCACGCTCGAGTTCACCTACAAGCTGGGGCTCTCCGGCATGCCTGCGGGCTACATGCCGTGGTACGACGTGCCCGCGCGAGCGAGCCGCGATACGACGATCATCTTCGGCCATTGGGCCGCGCTCGGCCTGCTCGCCCGCGCCGACGTGATATGCCTCGACAGCGGTTGCGTGTGGGGGCGAGCGTTAAGCGCCCTGCGGCTCGAAGATCGCCGATTGTTCCAGTGCGATTGCCGGGAGCTCGCGGGAACCGTGACCGAGCAATGAGCCGGCGTGTCAGTGCGTGACGCGGGCGCTGCGTCCGTCGGCCAGCACGCGCACGCGGTCGCCGGGCTTGAACGTTGCCGCGTCTTTGCGCTGCGTGACGGCTATGACGCGGCCCTCATCGAGCCGGACGGTGATCTCGAGCCCCGGCAGGGTGCCGGCCTGGGCCGCCGCCTCGCCGGCGACGGCGCCGATGACGGTCCCCACGACCACGCCCGCGGCCGATCCGCGGCCGCGGCCGACTTCTCCGCCGACCGTCCCGCCGATGACCGCGCCGGCCATCGGGCCGACGCCGGTGCGCGCGCTGTCCACCTCGACCTCGCGCACGCTTTCCACCACGCCTTCATATACGGTCTCCTGGCCCTGCGCCTGCGGCGGGCGACCGGGATTCCGGTCGCCTTCCCACGGCGCGCTCGCGCATCCGGCGCACAGCCCCGCCGCCACGAACACGAACGATGCCGCAAGCCTCATCGTCATCCTCTCACCACGGCCTGGCGCCAAAGCTCTCCTGGTAGCGCCGCGCGATCTCGTCGCGCGTGAATTGGTGGTTCTGCCCGCCGCGCTTCGCGATCTTGATCGCGCCGAGGAGCGATGCGAGCCGGCCGGTGACCGGCCAGTCGAGCCCGGCGGCAAGCCCGTAGAGCAGGCCCGCGCGGTAGGCGTCGCCGCAGCCCGTCGGGTCGGCCAATTCTTCCGGCTTGACCGAAGGGATGTCGAGCCGCCGGCCGTTGGTGTAGACCTGCGACCCCTGCCCGCCCAGCGTCACAACCAGCGCCTTCACCGCTTTCGCCAATTCCTCGAGCTTTGCCCCGGTGCGTTCCTGCAGTAGCTGACCTTCGTAGTCGTTCACGGTAACGTAGCTCGCCATGCGCACGAACTCGAGGAGCTCCGCGCCGCTGAACATCGGCAGGCCCTGGCCGGGATCGAACACGAACGGGATGCCGGCGGCGTGGAATTCGCGCGCGTGCTGCAGCATGCCCTCGCGCCCGTCGGGCGAGATGATCCCCAGTTTCACGCCTTTTGCATCGTGAACATGGTTTTCGTGTGAATGGTTCATCGCGCCGGGATGGAAAGCCGTGATCTGGTTGTCGTCGAGGTCGGTGGTGATAAAAGCCTGCGCCGTATAGGTGCCGGGGATCTTGCGCACGTGCTGCTGCGAAAGTTTCAACTTGCGCAACCGTTCGTCGTACGGAGCATAGTCGTCGCCGACGGTGGCCATGATGATCGGCTCGCCCTCGAGCTGGCGCAGGCTGTAGGCGATGTTTCCGGCGCAGCCGCCGAACTCGCGGCGCAGGTCCGGAACCAGGAACGCGACGTTCAGGATGTGCAGCCGGTCGGGCAGGATGTGGTTCTTGAAATGGTCGCGGAACACCATGATGGTGTCGTAGGCGATCGAGCCGCAGATCAGCGTGCGCATATCAGCCGAGCAGCGCCAGCAGCCACACCACCGGCACGTTGACGAGGGAGAGCATTCTAGGTTTTCTCCTTCTCCGCGCTCTTGAGGTAAGCTTCGGCGTCGAGCAACGCGCCCATCTCGGCGGGCTGGTCGGGCCGGATGCGGAACAGCCATGCCGCGTACGGGTCCTGGTTGACACGTTCCGGCTTCTCCGCAACCTCGGAATTAGCGGCGATCACCTCGCCGGATACCGGCGCATGGATGTCGGAGGCCGCCTTCACCGATTCGATCACGGCGCACGCCTCGCCCTGCCTGACCCTGCGGCCGACCCCGGGCGGTTGCACGAATACCACGTCGCCAAGCTGTTCCTGTGCGTGAAAGGTGATGCCCACCGTCACCGCGCCATCGGCTTCCAGCCGCGCCCACTCGTGGGTGCCGGCATATTTCAGGTTGTCGGGCGCCGTCATGTCGCCGGGTCTCCCTTCATTGCGCGGGCGCGGGCAGCAGGTCGAGGCGGAAGCCGGCGGGGTTGAGATCGCCCGTGTCGAGGTCGAGGCGGACGGTGATTTCGGCGCTGGCGGGTATGCCGGACCGCGCATCCTTGCCGCGATCCAGATACTCCGTCGGCAGGAATATGCGCCGCGCCAGCGTGTGCTCCTTGGTGTTGGTGAGCACCAGATCGAGCGCAGGGTACGCGAGGGCGTAGCCGGCATGATTGCGCAGCGTCGCCGTGAGCTGGATCACGGATGGCCGCGCCGGATCGTTCACCTGCAGGTCGGAGGCTTCGATGGCGATCAGCCTGGGTCTCTGCGGCAATGATACCGAGCACTGCAGCACATCGCACAGTTGGACGAGATAGGGTTTCAGCGGGGGATATTGCGCGGCGAGATCGGCGCGGTAGAGATAGGCGGCCTGCCCCGCAAGCACGAACACCAGCAACGTGCTGCCCGCGGCCCACACGCGGGCGCCGCGGCTCCTCGCGCGCGCCTCTTCCAGGAACAGCTGGTCGTCGAGCGACAACTGTTCCGGCGCGGGACCAAAGTCTCTCTCGGCGTCCCGTGTCTCGACCGCTCGCGCTGGGATGGCCGGCTCCGGGACCGCCGCAGCCAGCGGCTCGACCGGCTCGAGCTTGAATGCCGGCGCCTCCCGCGCCGCGGCCGCTTGCGGCACCGATGCAGCCGGTGCCTGCTCCGGCGGAGCGAGGAGCGTCTGATACCCGTCGAATACGGTCGAACAGACGCCGCAGCGCACCTGCCCCTGGCGCGCCTGCAGCTGCTGCGCTGAGACCCGGAACAGCGTGCCGCAGGATGGGCATTGGGTCATCATGCCGCTCATCGCCGCGGCCTCATCTGCGCACTCCACCCAGCAATACCCAGCCTTCGTCCTCCTCGCCGGCGCTCAGATCGAACCGCTCGCGGTATGCGGCGCTCACTTCCCCGACCTGCGCGGCGAGCAGGCCCGCCAATGCCAATCGTCCTCCCGGCGCGGTGAGTTGGGCAAGCAGCGGAGCGAGCACGATGAGCGGATGGGCAAGGATGTTGGCGACCACGATCTGCGCTGGCTGCCGGATGGCTT
Organism: Betaproteobacteria bacterium; assembly: GCA_016177355.1. Classification (GTDB taxonomy): domain Bacteria; phylum Pseudomonadota; class Gammaproteobacteria; order Burkholderiales; family SG8-41; genus SG8-41. Next base: position 15,332 of record JACOVL010000082.1, read on the forward strand.
CGGCGGCGGCGTGAAAAATTGCGTCCACCTGATTTTGCACAGCATTGCGGCGCGCCGCAAGCAGCGCCTGCTCGTCGATGTCCACTCCCACTGCGGCGGCCGCGCCGAGCTTCATCGCGGCGATGGCGAGTATGCCGGAGCCGCAGCCGTAATCGATCACCGATTCACCGCCGCGGATGGCGCGCTCGAGCCAGCGCAGGGCGAGGCGCGTGGTCGCATGGCTGCCGGTGCCGAAGGCAAGGCCGGGGTCGAGCAGGATGTTGACCGCCCGGGGATCGGGCGCGGGCGCCCAGCTCGGCACGATCCACAGCCGCGGCGATATCCTGACGGGCGCAAACTGGGATCGCGCCGCGCGCACCCAGTCCTGTTCTGCGACGCGCCGGACGTGGTGCGGCGGCAACTCGAGGCCTGCCTGCGCGCACGCGCCGGCAAGGAGCGCAGCGGGGTCCGCATCCCCCGCAACGAGCGCGCTCACCAGGCTGCGCCGCCAGACGGGCAGCGGCCCCGCTCCGGGTTCGGCGAACACCGCTTGTTCTCCAGCGCTACCGGCGTCGGCATCCGTCACGTCTACGGAGAGCGCGCCGCCCGCCAGCAGGGCGTCGGTGACGGCCTCGACATCGGAAGCCGCCATCTCGAACGAGACGGAGAGCCAGGACACGGCGCCTCACTCCTCCCGGGCGTATTTGGCGAGCTTTTCCTCGAGATAATGGATGCTGGCGCCGCCGCGCAGGAACGCGGCGTCCTGCAACAGTTCCTGGTGCAGGGGAATGTTGGTCTTGATGCCCTCGATCACCGTTTCCGAGAGCGCGATGTTGAGCCGCGCGATCGCCTGCTCGCGAGTGTCGCCGTGGGCGAGGATCTTGCCGACCAGCGAATCGTAATGCGGCGGCACGAAATAGCCATTGTAGGCGTGCGAATCCACCCGGATGCCGGGGCCGCCGGGCATGTGGTACGACGTGATGCGGCCGGGTGAAGGCGTGAAGCGATACGGGTCTTCGGCATTGATGCGGCACTCGATGGCGTGCCCGCGGAATTGCACGTCGCGCTGTCGGATCCCCAGCTTCTCACCCGCCGCGACGCGTATCTGCAACTGCACGATGTCCATGCCGGTGATCATCTCCGTCACCGGATGCTCGACCTGCAGCCGCGTGTTGATTTCGATGAAGTAGAACTCGCCGTCCTCGTAGAGGAATTCGAAGGTGCCCGCCCCTTCGTAGCCGAGCTTGCGGCAGGCATCGGCACAGCGCTCGGCGACGCGCGTGCGGCCGCGCTCGCCGAGATGCGGCGCTGGCGCCTCCTCGATCACCTTCTGGTGCCGCCGCTGCATCGAGCAGTCGCGCTCGCCCAGATGGATCGCGTTGCGGAACTTGTCGGCGAGCACCTGGAACTCGATGTGGCGCGGGTCTTCCAGGAATTTCTCCATGTAAAGAACGGGATTGCCGAACGAGGCCTGAGCCTCCGCCCGCGTGATCTGGACCGCCGTCGGCAGCGCCGCCTCGGTATGCACCACGCGCATGCCGCGGCCGCCGCCGCCGCCCGCCGCCTTGATGATCACGGGGTAACCGATCGAGCGCGCGATCTTCGCCACTTCGCCCGGCTCCTGCGGTAGCGCCTCGTCCACGCCCGGCACTACCTGCAGCCCCGCCTTCTTCATCGCGTTCTTGGCGCTCACCTTGTCGCCCAGCAGGCGGATGGTTTCGGCCTTCGGGCCGATGAACGAGAAGCCGCTCTGCTCGACGCGCTCGGCGAAATCGGCGTTCTCCGCAAGGAAGCCCCAGCCGGGGTGTATCGCCTCGGCGTCCGTCACCTCGGCGGCGCTGATGATGGCGGGGATGTTGAGGTAGCTCTGGGCCGAAGGCGGCGGGCCGATGCACACCGATTCGTCGGCGAGCTTGACGTACTTCGCGTCGCGGTCCGCCTCCGAATGCACCACCACGGTCTTGATGCCGAGTTCGCGGCATGCGCGCTGGATGCGCAGGGCCACTTCGCCGCGGTTGGCGATGAGTATCTTCTCGAACATCTGGGGAACCGGTGGCTATCCGAGTATGAACAGCGGCTCGCCGTATTCGACGGGCTGGCCGTTTTCCGCCAGTATGGTCTTCACCACGCCGTCGCGGTCGGCCTCGATCTCATTCAGGAGCTTCATCGCCTCGATGATGCACAGGGTGTCGCCCGCCTTGACCGCCTGGCCCGCCTCGACGAACGGTTTCGCCCCGGGGGCGGAAGACCGGTAGAACGTGCCGACCATGGGCGAGCGGATGACATGCCCTTCGGGCAGCGCCGCCTCTCCCTCCGCGGCCAGGGCGGACGCTCCCGGCGCGGCCGGAATCGCGCCTGGCGGGAGGGATGCCATCTGGGTGGCGGGCATTGCATGGGTAGCCGCGGTGCCGCCGCGGCAGATGCGTACTTTCTCCTCGCCTTCGGTGATCTCGAGTTCCGCGATGCCCGATTGCTGCACGAGGTCGATCAGCGTCTTGAGCTTGCGCAAGTCCACGGCTACTTTTTCCCGGGGTACTGCAGGGCGAATTCCAGGGCGAGCTCGTAGCCCCTGGCGCCGAGCCCGCTCACGATGCCGACCGCGATATCGGTGAAATAGGACTCGCGGCGGAAGGATTCGCGCGCAAATACGTTGGAGAGGTGTACTTCGACGAACGGGATGCCTACCGCCGCTAGCGCATCCCGCATCGCCACGCTGGTATGGGTATAGGCCGCCGGGTTGATGATGATGAAGCCCACCCCCTCCTCGCGCGCCTGCTGGATGCGTCCCACCAGTTCGGCTTCGGAGTTGCTTTGATAGGTTTCGAGCCGCACCCGTTTTTCGCGGGCGCGCTTGGCGAGCCGGGTATTGATGGCCTTCAGCGTGTCCTTGCCATAGAACCGGGATTCCCGGGTCCCGAGCAGGTTGAGGTTGGGACCGTTGATGACGAGTATGTGTCGGGGGCCGGCCATGCTTGAATGACTGAACGGAGCCGGCAAGTTACCGCGAGTTAGCGTATTTTGTCCAGTAATTTGGCGAAATTGACCGCAATATAGATGAAAATCCCTGAAGAATCAGTGCCATTCCGGGCCCCGCCACAGGGCTAAAACAGGGGGCGGATAAGGCTATCCAACCGGGCCTCTTTGAGCCCGCCAAGCTCGCGGCTGACCAGGTTGCCCGCGCGATCCAGCACTAGCCGGCGGCATCATCGCCGCCACGCAGCCCGAGATGCAGGCCGTAGCCGGCAGCGCCGGAAACGACCGCCACCACGGCTAACCAGGCAGCGGCATGCCGCTTGTTCACCGGAAATTCAATGCCTGGTCGAGCACCCGCGCGAACTTGTCAGCGGACTGGAAGCCGATCACGCGCAAGCCCTGGATCTCGCGCCCGCTACGGTCGAAGAAGATGATGCCCGGGGGGCCGAACAGACGGAAGCGCTTGAGCAGCGCGACATGCCCGGCATTGTTGGCGGTCACGTCGGCCTGGAGCAGCGTCATCTCGTTAAGCCGCGCCCGTACCTGCTCGTCCCGGAAGGTGTAGCGTTCCATCTCCTTGCACGAAACGCACCAGTCGGCATAGAAATCCAGCATTACCGGGCGTCCCGCTGCCGCCTGGATGCGGGCGTCAAGCTCGACCGAGCTGTTGACCCTTTGGAATGGCGTTTCGGACGAATCGTTCTCGGCAGTCGTGACGCGCAGGCCCGAGAGCGGCTGCAGGATGTCGCGGCCCCCGGCAAACGCGCCGATCAGGTACGCCACGCCTGCGACCAGCGCGACGATGCCCACGCCCTTGCTGAATTTCTGAAAGCCGTGGGCATTGGCGGGCAACGGGTCGATCGCGCGCAAATGGACCGCGGTGAAGATGAGCAGCGCCGCCCATGCCCCCATCTGGACCGGGAGCGAAACGAAAGGGGATACCAGGTAGATTGCCACGCCGAGCAGCAGGACGCCGAAGAAGCGTTTCACCGTCTCCATCCACGGGCCGGCCTTGGGCATGAAGGCTCCCGCCGACGCACCGACGACGAGCAGCGGGACGCCCATGCCCAGCGCCAGCGCGAACAGCGCCGCCCCCCCCAGCACCACGTCACGGCTCTGGCTGATGTAGAGCAGCGCCCCGGCGAGCGGCGCCGCCATGCACGGCCCGACGATCAGCGCGGAGAGCGCGCCCATCGCAAACACGCCCGCTGCATGGCCGCCGCGCACGTGATTGCTGGCGTCCGCGATCCGGCTCTGCAGGGCTACCGGCAGTTGCAGCTCGTAGACCCCGAACATCGCCAGCGCGAGCGCCACGAAAACCGCCGCGAAGGCGCCCACCACCCACGGGCTCTGCAGCGCGGCCGCCAGCAGCGCGCCCGAGAGTCCGGCTGCCACCCCCGCGGCCGCATAGGTGATCGCCATGCCAAGCACATAGGCGGCCGCAAGGAGAAAACCCTTGGTCTTGGTGACGTGCTGCCCGCCGCCGACGATGACGCCCGACAGAATCGGCACCATCGGCAGCACGCACGGGGTGAACGAGAGCAGCAGGCCTGCCCCGAAGAAAAACGCCACCACCAGCCAGAAACCGCCCTCGAACACCCGCGCGATGCGCGTGTCATCCGCCCCCGACGGCCCTTGCGCCAGACCGAACAGCTGCCCGAGCGACGCATCGCCCTGCGTCGCGCCCGCGGCAAGCGCGGCGAGTTTCAACTCGGCTTTCTGCTCCTGCGGCACGTAGCACACGCCGATGTCGGCGCAGCCCTGGGAGACCGCCGTCAACAGGATCGCCGGCGCCGCCGATCCATCGATCTCGAACGGCAAGACGATCCGCAGGTCGCCACGGTAGGTCTCGACTTCGCCGAAGAATTCGTCGCGCTTCAATTTCCCGGGCGGCAATTGCGGCGCACCGAGCTTCACGTCCGCGGGCGCGGCGGTAAAGCGGAACTTGTGGCGGTACATGTAGTAGCCGGGCGCGACCTGGTAGCTCACCTCGATCGAGCGCGCGTCTTTGAGGCGCGCCGCGAACCGGAACGCCTTCTCCGGCTCGAGCAGCTCGGGCTCGGCGCCGTGCGCGAACGCGGATACGAGCAACAGGAATGCCAGCAGCAAACGCATGGTGGGTCGTGGGCTAGCCGATGGAAATGGTGGTCTCGCCGGCCACCCATTCCAGGTACTCGCCGAGACCGTGCGCCACTGGGACAGCGATGATCTCCGGAAGTTCATAGGGATGGAGCTCGGCGATCGCGGCTTCCACCTCGGCGTAGAGCGCGGCGCGCGTCTTGATCAGGACCGGCACTTCCGTGGCATTCTCGACGCCGCCCTTCCAGCGGTAGACCGAAGTGCAATCCGCCAGTACGTTCACGCACGCGGCGAGCCGGCGCGCGACGAGCGCCCGGGCGAGTTTCAATGCCGCAGCGCGCTCGGGCAGGTTGGTCAGCACGACCAGCACGTCATCCATGCACGCTCTCCGTGAACCTGCCGCCGTGATAGACTTCCGCCCCGCTCCAGTACCACCATGCATGAGATTTTAGCCTAACCGCGCCGCCACACCGGCGGGGCGGCGCTATCGGACCCATGCCCCATCAAGTCACGATCCAGTCGAGCGGGCATCAGTTCACCGTCAACGACGGCGAGACCGTGCTCGAAGCCGCCCTGCGCGCAGGCATCGTCATCGCCTACGGTTGCCGCAGCGGCGCCTGCGGCACCTGCAAGGGCCGGCTGGTGGAGGGGGCCGTGGACTACGGCACCTACCAGGAACATGCCATGACCGAGGCGGAAAAAGGCGCCGGCCTGGCACTGTTCTGCCAGGCGCGGCCGTCGAGCGATCTCGTGATCGGTTGCCGCGAGATCGGCGCGGCGGTGAAGGGCATCCGGATCAAGATGATGCCCGCGCGCGTGATGAAAATCGAGCGCGCCGCGCCTGATATCATGGTGCTGCATCTCAAGCTTCCGGCCAACGAGCGGCTGCAGTTTCTCGCCGGGCAGTACGTGGACCTGATACTCGCCAACAAGGTCCGCCGCAGCTTCTCGATGGCGAATGCGCCGCACGACGACGCGTTCCTGCAGCTGCACTTGAGGAATTACGGCGGCCCGTTCAGCCGGCACGTGTTCGAGAAGATGAAAGAGAAGGACATCCTGCGCTTCGAGGGGCCGTTCGGCATTTTCTTCCTGCGCGAAGAGAGCGCGAAGCCCGTGATCCTGCTCGCGAGCGGCACCGGGTTCGCGCCGATCAAGGCGATCGTCGAGCACGCGCTGCATTCCGGCATGCAGCGGCCGATGACGCTCTACTGGGGCTGCCGCGTGCGCGCCGATCTCTACATGAACGAACTGTGCGAGCAATGGCGGCGGGAGGGGAAGCTGCGTTACGTGCCGGTGCTCTCGGATGCGCCGCCGTCGGACGATTGGAGCGGGCGCGCGGGCTTCGTGCACCGCGCGGTGATGGAGGATTTCCCGGATCTTTCCGGCCACCAGGTCTATGCCTGCGGCGCGCCGGTGATGGTGGACGCCGCGCGGCGTGATTTCACGGCGCACTGCCGGCTGCCGGAAGAGGAGTTCTACTCCGACTCTTTCACGCCGTCGGTGCCGGCTTCAGGCTAGCGACCGGCCGGTTTCTATGACGGGGTTCTGCGCCGCCCGCCGGTGCTGGCGCGCAGCTGGACGAGCGCGAGCTCCAGGCTGTCGCGGCAGCTGCCGCGCGCGGCGTCCGCGTTGCCGAGCTTCTCCTGCAATTGCGCGAGCGCGAAATGGGCCGAGTAGGTGGGCTCGACCGCGAGGCTGGCCTCGAGATAGCTCTGCGCCTTGCCCCACAGCTCCTGGCGCGCGCACAGCCGCCCCAGGGTCAGCAGTAGCAGCGCGTCGTCGGGGTGGAGCTTGAGCCAGCTCTCGGCGCGCTCGATCCGCTTCAGCGTGTCCCCGCCCTCGCACTCTGCGTACAGTCCCACCAGCTCGCTGTCCCATTCCCGCGCGAGCGCTTCCTCGATGATGCGGTGCGCCTCACCGCAGCCGCCGAGCGCGATGAAGCACTGCGCCGCGGCAGCCGCGACGCGGGGGTCGGTGCGCTCGTGCGGCGGCACCTTGCGCCACGCCTCCTCCAGCGCGCGCGAGTCGAGCGCCTTGCGCTTGAGGTTCTCGATCAGCGCATTGCGGCGGATCTGCGCCGCCTGCGCCGCGTCGAACACGTTGCGTTTTTGCAATTCGTCCGCGAGCGCCAGCACCTCGCCCCAGTTGCGCGTCTGCTGCCGGGCCCTCAACTCCAGCCGCAGCGCCGCGGTGTGCTTGCGCGGCAACTGCTTCAGCCGCTCGAGCGCCTCCTCGAAGCGGCGTTCATCGAGCAGCAGTTCCGCCTCGGTGACCGCCCTCAGCACTTCGTCCGCGGCCGTGGCCCGGGCGAGATACCGGTCGCGCCGCTCGTAGGCGCGCAACTCGTGCGCCGCGCGCGCCGCGAGCACGGCGGCGAGCCCCGCGTGCTCGCCGAGCTCGAGCGAGTCCGCCGCCGCCTTCTCCGCCCGGGCGTAGCGCCCGGAGAAATATTCGTTCAGCGCTTCGAGCAGCGTCGCCCGCGCCCGGTCGCGGCGGCGCGCCAGCCGGTACTCGCGCACCTGCGCCGGCAGGCGCACCGTGCCCGAAACCAGGCGCACCACCAGGTAGCCGATGATGAAGGCGGCGAGCAGGATGATGGCGAGGAGGTTGAGCGAGAGCTCCACGCGGTACGACGGCAGCGCGAGCAGCACGTAGCCCGTGTTGTAGTGCGCGAGCAGCGTGAGCCCCACGCCGGCGCAGGCGATGGCGAGGATCCAGAAGAAAGCCTTCACGGACGCCGCCTCACGGCCTCCCGCGCTCGCGCAACGGGCGGTAGCCGCGCAGCGCCTGCAGCGAGGCGCTGATGTCCGGCACCTCGATGCTGACGTCCGCCTCGTGCAGGTTGCGCAGCACGGCGATCGCGTGAGCGACGTTGTTGTGGCGCGTGTCGTAATAGCGGCCGAGCCAGTCGCGCGCCGCCTTCAGGTCCGCCTTGTAGCTCGTTGCGTCGCGCGCGAGCAGCGCGAGCCGCGCGCCGATCAAGCGCAGCTTCAGGTTCTCACGCAGGAAGAACATCTGGGAGGGGGCGAGCAGCGGCGCCTCCGGCTTGTCCACGCGCTGCACGCGCACCAGCTGCTTCAAGTCCGCCCACGCCTCGCGCCAGAATCGCGCCCAGGCGCCGTCCTGCGCTTCCTTTGCCGCCGGTGACGGCTCCGGCTGCGGGCGCCCTTCCATCGCGAGCGGCAGGCTGTCCACCTGCGCGATGAGACCGTCGAGCCGCACGCTGATGGCGATGGTGTCCACGTGCGGCAGCGCCTTCAGGCGCTCGAGGTCGCGGTTGATCGCCTTGCGCAGGCCCATCAACTGCGGCCGGTCCAGGCGCTGCAGCCGCGCGTCCGCCGCCTGCAGCGCGATCAGCGCCGCCTTGACGTTGCCGGCGAGCTGCAGCTGCTGGCTCGCGATCAGCAGGGACTGCTCGATCTCCGCGTACGCCCATTCGTCGCGGTTGCGCGACAGCTCCTGGTACAGCGTCTCCAGCGCGATCTGCTGGTTCTGGGACTCGGCGAGCCGGCTCTCCAGCACGCCCAGCTTGACCTGGGCTTCGGCCACCGCCTCCCGCACCTGTTCGGCGACCAGCCGGCTCTCCTTGCCCTGGGCGTCGGCATCGGCGAGTTTCTTCGCGAGGTCCTGCCTGAGCGCACCGATCTCGCCGCGGGTGTCGTACCACTGCCACGCAAAGAGCGCGGCGGCGAGCGCCGCGATCCAGGCGGCTGCGCCGGCCTTGCGCCACCACGGGTCGCGCCGCGGCGCGCCCGGCGCGGGAACATCACGCGCGGTGGGGCCGGAGGCGGACTGCTGGTTGTCCTGGGAGGAATCGCTCATGCGGCGGCCGGGGGCGGCGTCGCCGATAGTATGAGAGCAAGCCCTGCACGCCGCAACACGGAGACCGGAACCCGTGAGGGCGTGAGAGCGTGAGCGCGACAAGTTCCGTGA
>JACOVL010000029.1 GCA_016177355.1 Betaproteobacteria bacterium
CATGTTCGACAACGAGAAATGGGCGCACCCGGTGGAAGTGCGTCCTTTCAGAATGGCGCGAGCGCCCGTGACGAACGCGGAATTCGCAGGGTTTGTCGAAGACCGGGGATACCTGCGGCGCGAGCTGTGGAGCCATCAGGGATGGGTATGGCGCGAGAAGACGGGCGCGCAACATCCCTCCTGCTGGGTGCGGACGGGGACGGGCTGGACGCGCCGGCATTTCGACCGGCTCGTGCCGGCCGAACCTCATGCGCCCGTCGTTCACGTCAACTGGTACGAAGCCGAGGCGTACTGCAACTGGGCCGGCAGGCGGCTGCCGACCGAGGCAGAGTGGGAGCTGGCGGCGGGCGCCGAACCCGCGCCCGATGGCGGGGGGATCACGGCACGCAAGCGTAGATATCCCTGGGGCGACGAGCCGCCGTCTCCGGAGCGGGCCAACCTGGATTCCCGGTTTTTGGGATGCGTCGATGTCGGCGCATTCGCATCGGGGGACAGCGCCTTCGGTTGCCGCCAGATGCTGGGCAACGTCTGGGAATGGACGGCCTCGGCGTTCTACCCCTTTCCCGGATATGTCGTGGACACGCCGTACCGGGAGTATTCGGCGCCCTGGTTCGGATACCGCAAGGTGCTGAAGGGCGGCGCTTGGGCGACGCGGTCCCGGCTGGCGAACAATACCTATCGCAATTTTTTCCAGCCATACCGCCGCGACATCTTCGCGGGATTCCGGACCTGCGCCCTGTCCGAGGCGGTGTAGTCTCGCTGCCTTGATTTTGTTGTAAGATGCCCGCGATGAGCGGTGTTCCGAAAGCAGTCCCCGATTTCTCGCGGCCACTCGAGGCGCTGAAGACGTGCCACAAACGCATCAAGTCGGAGTGCGAGAAATTGCGGGAACTGGCCGCGCACCTGAGGGACCAGGGCAGCGACCCGCAGGTGCGGCAGACCGCCGCGGCGGTCATGCGGTATTTCGACACGGCGGCCCGCTACCACCACGAAGACGAGGAAGAGGACCTGCTGCCGCGCATGATGGCCGCCGCAACCGTCGGACGCGGCTCCAGGCTGACCCGCATGGTGGCCGACATCGCCAACGAGCACCGCGTGATGGACCGCGAATGGACCGAGATGCGGGCCGTGTTGCAGGAGATTTCGGCCGGCGAGAACGTCGCGCTCGATACGCTGGACGTGGACCGCTTCATCAAGCTCTATCAATCGCACATCGCGGTCGAGGAAGCGAGTGTGTATCCCCTCGCCAAGATGCTGCTTTCGAGCGAGGATCTTGCCGCAATCGGCGCCAGCATGGCGCAGCGGCGCGGCAACTCTTCCTGCTGAGCGTTTCCAGCCGCTCCTCCGGTTGATCTGGATCAAAGACCATTTCGCGGATACGCGGAAACTCTGATTCATCGAGTACGTGCGGCGCGGGCACAGGGGCGCCTCCAGATGAACGGGACTTGCGTAGTGGTCGCCGATGCCAGGCGCGCCCGCTTCTACGGCGTCGAGGCGGTCGAGTCGCCGCGATTGAAGATGGAGCTTGTCGAGCGGACCGAGCTGGCCGGCGCTTCCGACCTCAAGACGCCCGGGGAAAGCGAGGCCGGCCCGGTGCACCCCATGGGGGAGCAACGCGAGCGGCACGGTGTCGAGCTCGAGCGGCGCTTCGCGCAGGAAATCGCCCGCCAGACCGGAGAGATCGCCAGGGGCTGGAAGGTGGGCACCGTCGTGCTGGTCGCCGAGCCGCGGTTGCTGGGCCTCATGCGGGAGCCGCTGCGCAAAGCCCTGCATCGGGGGATAGAGCTGAAGGAGCTCGCCAGGGATTACACCCACCTCACCCCCGCCGAGCTGTACGATCACCTCGCTCTTAACAGCATCGTACCGGTACGCCGCGACTGAAGCCTGCGCCGATCGCGTTCTGGCGGCATGGGGGTTTCGGTATACTGGAAACGTGATTTCCAGAAAACGAACGCGCCGAATCCGCGCCGACCCGGGGCGCCGCAAGCACGATTTCCCGCTCGACGGGATCATCGAGTCGGCGATGGACGCAATCATCACGGTGGATGAGCGCCAGAACATCGTGCTGTTCAATGCGACGGCGGAGAGGCTCTTTCGCTGCACTGCCGTTGAAGCCATTGGCGGTCCGCTCGACCGCTTCATCCCGGATCGCTTCCGTGCGGAGCACCACGGCCATATCGAGCGCTTCGGCAAGACCGGAATCACCACCCGGACGATGGGCGCGCGCCCGGAGCTGCTTGGATTGCGCGCCGACGGCGAGGAATTCCCGATCGACGCGTCGATTTCGCAAGTCGCGGCAAATGGAAGCAAGTTCTACACCGTCATCCTGCGCGATATCACCGACCGCAGGCGCATCGAGAATGCGCTGGAGCGCTCGTACCGGGAGTTGCGCGAGCTGTCGGCGGCCATGCACGAAGTGCGCGAGGCCGAGCGGCTGCGCATCGCGCGCGAGCTGCACGACGAATTGGCGCAGTGGCTCACCGCGATCCGGATGGACGTCTCGTGGTTGTCGTCGCACCTGCCGCGGGAACAGGCGCAACTCGTTGATAAAGTTGAGAAGATGAAAGGGCTGGTGGACACCACGGTGGCGTCGGTGCGGCGCATCGCGGCGGACCTCCGCCCCGTCATGCTCGACGATCTGGGGCTGGTCGCCACACTGGAGAACCTGCTGCATGATCTGTCGCAGCGCGGCGGCATTCTCGTCAGCCTCGATGTGGAGGACGCCGGCATGGATTTCGGCGAACCGCTCGCCAGTTCGCTCTACCGGATAGCGCAGGAGGCGCTGACCAACGTAGTGCGCCACGCCCGGGCTACCGAAGTGCGGGTCGGAATGCGTATCGAGGGCGGCGATCTCGTGCTCACGGTGCGCGATAACGGCTCGGGCTTCGACGCCGAGGCCGCCACGCGCAGGAAATCGTACGGCATCATGGGCATCCGCGAGCGCGCCCACACGCTCGGGGGA
>JACOVL010000083.1 GCA_016177355.1 Betaproteobacteria bacterium
GTAGCCGTCAGGCGCGGCCAGCGACGCGATCTCCGCGCCGATCCGGCCGCTCGCGCCGGCGCGGTTGTCAATGATCACCTGCTGGCGCCAGACTTCCGCGAGCTTTGCCCCAAGCACTCGCGAAATGACGTCGGGGCCGGAGCCCGGCAAGCTCGTGACGATGATCCGGACCGGCTTGGTCGGATACTGCTGCGCCATCGCGGACCCTGCCACCATGGCGCAGCAAAGGATGAAGGCGGAAGGGCGAGCCAGGAACTCGAAGAACGTGCCTGCGCACGTTCGAGCTGGCGAGCGCCCGATGCGATGCAGCGCAGCGGGCCGGGGTCGGAGACCAAGGATGACCTTAAAAACCGTAATCCTGTTCTTTGCCTTATTCATCCTTCATCCCTCATCCTTCATCCTTTTCTTAAGCCGCGCAGGCCGGTATTCTTCGCGCGGTACAGGCAGCCGTCGCCGGCGGTCAGGTAGAGGCTCGCGAGCCCGGCGTCGCCGAAAGCGCACCGCATCGGCAGGTCGGCCGGCGCCGGGTGTGTTTCCAGTATGGTGCCGGACGCCGAAATCACGTAGGTCACCGGCCCGCCGCCGCTCTTCTTCCAGCCCGCGCATGCCACGATGTTGCCCTCGGCTTCGAGGCACATGCCCTCAATGCCGCGCTCCATGGCCACGAACTGGAGCAGGACTTTAACCGGCCCGACGCTGCCGTCCGGCTGCACCGGGTAGGCATGGAGCTCGCACATGTCGCCTCTTTCCACGTCGCCGTCCGCGACGTACAGCGTTTTTTCATCCGCCGACAGCAGCACGGAGCGCGGCCCTTTGGTGCCGTGCGTGACTCGCGCGAGCTTCCACGCGCGCCCTCCGCCGGATTCGAGCCGCAGCACCGAGGCGTGGTCGAGAAACGGGTAGGCCGGCGGGCCGTAGGGAGGTTGCGCGTTGTAGGGATCGGCGATCCACACGCGCCCCTTGCCGTCCACGATGACGTCGGTCGGCTGGTTGTGATGCCTGCCGTCGAGCAGGTCGCTGGTCTGCGCCGTCGAGCCGTTCTTGAGGAAATGGATGACGCGCCGCCCGCCTTCCTGCGCGCCGTACACCGAGCCGTCCGGCGCGACCGCGATGCCGTTGGTGCGTCCGGTGTAGTGGCGGAAGACGCCGGTCCTGCCGGTCCTCGGGTCGTAGCGCAGGATGCGCTCCTCCCGCACCGCGCTGAACAGCATCGCGGCTCCGTCCCATGCCAGGCCGCCCGTTCTTCCCTGGTACGGTCCGGCAACAAGTTCGAATTTCCAGTCCATAGAACCTCAAGCCGCCGATGGACGCCGATGGACGCCGATACGGTACAACAACAAACCACACGTCCATTCGATTCCGATCTTGTCTGCGTTCATCTGCGTTTATCTGCGGTTGCGTTTCACCGCGACGGCACGCCGGGAACGTTCAACCGCGTGCGCAGCACCGAGCCGATCATGGTGATGTAGAGCGAGCGCCAGTCGTCGTCGCCCCAGGCGAGGTTGGTCGGATGGTGGCCCGGCGTCTTCACGCGGGCGAGCACCCTGCCCGCGGCGTCGTGCACGAATATGCCGCCCGGCCCGGTGCAATAGACGTTGCCCTCGATGTCGCACTTCATGCCATCCGGCACTCCGCGCTCGGGGCTGGTGTACTGGTAGAAGAGCCGGCCCTTGCCGAGGCTGCCGTCGGCCTTGACGTCGTAGACGCGGATCAGCCGCTCGCGGCTGCAGTTCACGTAGAGCAGCTTCTCGTCCGGGGAAAAGCACAGCCCGTTGGGATAGACGAAGTCGCCGGTCGCGACCGTCATTTTCTTCCCGTCGGGCGAGATCCGGAACACCCCTTGAATGTCGAGAACCCGCTGCAGGTCTTCGCCGACCATGCCGACGTTGAGCAATCCGCCCGGCGGGTCGGTGAACCAGATCGAGCCGTCCGACTTCACCACGATATCGTTCGGGCTGTTGAGCTTCCCGCCCTCCCAGCGGTCGGCCAGCGTCATGCGCGATCCGTCCTTCTCGAAACGGAACACGGTGCGCCCGCCCCAGCCGGCGACCACCAGCCGGTTCTCGAGGTCGAGCGCCATGCCGTTCGCCTTGACCGACGGTTTCAGTATCGCTTCCTGTCCCGCTCCCGGCTTCCACTTCCATATGGTGTCGCCGATGATGTCGGTGAAGTAGAGCTGCTTCCCGCGCGCGTCCCACACCGGGCCCTCGCCGAAGATGATGTCGCGGGCGATGACGTCGAGCGGCGGGTTCCCGCCGACGATGCGCTCCGCCCCCGGGGCGAGCAGGTCGATTTCGATTTTCAGGTTATCCAGCGATCCGTGCATCCATGCGGCTACAGCTTCGTCATAATGTGGTCTCCGGAGGGGATGCGATGCCGTTCTATACTACTATAGGTTAGCGAGACTTTGAGCACGACCGGCCGCACATCGCGCAGCGACGCCGCGTGGCTCTACGAGCTGTGCGTGGCGCGCGTCGGCTTCGCCATGATGTTCACCGCCTATTCCGGGGTGCTGCCGCTGCTGCGGGCCGACTGGAACATGAGCGCCGGGGAAGCCGGCCTCATCCAATCCGCGTGGCATCTGGGCTACCTCATCTCGCTGTTCATCGCCGGCTTTCTCTCCGATCGCTTTGGCGCCAAGCGGACCTTTCTCGCGGGCAACCTGCTCGCGGCCGCGTCCGCAATGGTGTTTGCGGTCTTTACCGATGGCTTCGTCTCCGCGTTGCTGCTGCATGGTCTGCTGGGGTTGTGCTCCGGCAGCTCCTATACCCCGGGCCTGACGCTCATCTCCGAGCGCTTCAGTCCCCACCGCCGCGGCCGCGCCATGGGGTTCTATCTCGCCGCGTCCTCGCTCGGCTACGCGGTGGCGCTGCTCTTGAGTGGCGCGCTGGTGGCGTCGATCGGCTGGCGCAGCATATTCATCGCGACGGCGTGCGGGCCGCTCGCAGCCGCCGGTCTCGTCTTCCATACCCTGCGCGAGACTCCGAACATCGTGCATCCGACTCCCGCAGCGCATGGCGCGGGCCCGTCGCTCGTGGAAGTGCTGCGAAATCGTCCGGCGATGCTGCTGATCTGGGCCTACACATTTCACAGCTGGGAGCTGCTGGGAATGTGGGCGTGGCTGCCTGCGTTCCTGGCGATCTCCGCGGCCGCCGGCGGCGATGTCACCGCGCAGGCGGTCGGGCTCGGCGCCCTTCTCTCCGCCGTCACCTACGTCTCGAGCATGGCGGGCAGCATCGCCGGTGGCTCGTTCTCCGACCGCTGGGGAAGGACCACGGTGATCCTGGCGATGTCGTGCGCCAGCCTCGCCTGCTCGTTCGCCTTTGGCTGGATGGTGGCCTGGCCGCTGTGGCTGTTGCTGGTTGTCGCAGTCCTCTATAACGTGACGGCCATCGGTGACTCGTCGGTATACTCGACCGCGGTCACCGAGCTGGTGCCCCCGCGGTGCATCGGCGCCGCTTACTCGATTCGCTCGGTGCTGGGCTTCGGCGCCGGCGCGGTGAGCCCGTGGACTTTCGGGCTCGTGCTCGACTGGGCCCGGAGCGGCCCGCTGCACTCCGAATCCTGGGCGTGGGGGCTCGCCTGGACTTCGCTCGGCATCGGCGCCCTGCTCGGACCCCTGATGACCTGGCAGTTGCGGCGCATGCCGGAAGCGGCCCGCATGGCAGGCGGCAAGCGCTGACGACCGCGAAACGTTACACTGTTTACAAGATTCCAGAGCTAAGGGCGCTCTAAACCTCTTTCTGGTCTTGTTTTGATCTAATCCTGTGAATCCTGTCTATTGGCTTTTGAGGACAAATTCATGAAGCTGCACTGGTCCCCGCGCTCGCCGTTCGTCCGCAAGGTGACGGTGTTCGCGCACGAGACGGGGCTTGCCGGCCGCATCGAGCTCGCGCGCACGCCGGTCTCGATGACGCAGCCCAACCGCGACCTGATGCGCGTGAACCCGCTCGGCAAGGTCCCCACGCTGATCACCGACGAAGGCGCCGCGCTGTTCGACTCGACCGTCATCTGCGAGTACCTCGACAGCCTGCACGCCGGCCCCAAGTTCTTCCCGCAGCAGCCCCGGCAGCGCTGGCAGGCCTTGCGCTGGCACGCGCTCGGCGACAACATGCTCGACAACCTGGTGCTCTGGCTCAACGAGCTCCGGCGCCCCAAGCCGCAGCAATCCCCCGAGACGCTCGCGGCCTACGATCTCAAGATACGCGCGGCGGTGTCCCTCCTCGATGCGGAGGCGGCGATGCTGGGCAACGCCCCGGTCGGCATCGGCCACGTCGCCGTTGGCGTCGCGCTGGGGTACATCGATTTCCGCTTTCCCGACTTGCGCTGGCGTGACGGCCGCGGCCGCATCGCGGCCTGGTACGAGGCATGGGTTGAGCGGCCCTCGATGCGGGAGACGATGCCCGTGGACGACGGCAATTAGGCCGCCATGCCGGTGACGCTCGGATGACGTGACGGGTGACCGGGAGGGTGAATAGATGCAGGACCTGAAGCGACAATCGCCGTTCGGCATTTACGCGGAGCACTGCAGGAAGGGAGAGCTCGCCTACCAGGTGACGGAGGACGGGAAGCCCTTGTTCTTTCCGCGCGTGGTTGCGCCCGGCACCGCCGGCGGCAAGCTCGAATGGCGAATCTCGAAGGGGCTCGGCACGGTATACGCCACCACCGCCGTCTACACGAAAGACAAGCCGCCGTACAACGTCGCGCTGATAGACCTCGACGAGGGTTTCCGCATGATGAGCCGGGTCGAGGACGTGGACGCGCTGCGGGTGAAGATCGGCATGCGGGTGAAAGTGCGCATGCACCCCGGGGACGACAAGCAGCCGCCCTACCCCGTGTTTTCCCCGGCGGAGGGCAAATGAGCGGGCGCAAACGGGGCAGCGTCGCCGTCGTCGGCGCCGCCGAGTCCGATCTCGGGCAAGTCGCGGCCGATGTGAGCCCGACCGACCTGATGGCGCAGGCGACGCGCCGGGCACTGGACGACTGCGGGCTCAAGCTCTCCGACGTCGACGGCGTGCTCGCGGCGCACACCCAGTCGCGCATGGCGGTGCTGCAGCTGTGCGAGTACCTCCGCATCAAGCCAAAGTATTTCGACAGCACGCAGATCGGCGGCTCGTCCTTCATGTCGCACCTCGCGCACGCGATGACGGCGATCGAGCAGGGCGTGTGCGGGGTCGCGGTGATCGCTTACGGCAGCACGCAGCGCACGGTGTCGCGCGCAGCGGCAAGCCCGCGCGAGTTCAACCCCTATGAATCCGTCTACCGCCCGTTCCTGCCGGCGAGCGCCTACGCGCTGGCGGCCTCGCGCCACATGCACCAGTACGGCACCACGCGCGAGCAGCTGGCGGAAGTCGCGGTCGCGGCGCGCAAGTGGGCGCTGATGAACCCGGCCGCGTGGGAGAAGGAGCCGCTCACCATCGAGCAGGCGCTCAATGCGCGCATGGTAAGCCATCCGTTCACGGTGCGCGACTGCTGCCTCGTCACCGACGGCGGCGGCGCGATCATCGTCACCTCCGCCGCGCGGGCGAAATCCCTGAAGAAAAAACCGGTGTACGTGCTCGGCGTCGGCGAAGCGATCGGTCACGCGACGATCTCCAACATGCCCGACCTCACGCTGACCGCGGCGGCCGAATCGGGGCCGAAGGCTTTCGGGATGGCGGGGATCAGGCCTGCGGACGTGGACATGGTCTCGCTCTACGACGCGTTCACCATCAACCCCATCCTGTTCCTCGAGGACCTGGGCTTCTGCCCCAAGGGCGAGGGTGGGCGCTTTGTCTCGAACGGCGCGATCGCTCCCGGCGGCAGGCTCGCGGTGAACACCAGCGGCGGCGGGCTGTCCTACTGCCACCCCGGCATGTACGGCCTGCTGGTGATGATCGAGGCGGTGCGCCAGGTGCGCGGTGAGTGCGGGGCCCGCCAGGTGAAGGACTGCGAGATCTCGCTCGCGCACGGCAACGGCGGCGTACTGTCGAGCCAGTGCACGGTGCTGTTCGGGTCGGAGGCGGCGCTGTAGGCGCATCCGCCGGGCCCGGGGCCGCGTATATGATACTGTCGGATTACAGCGGATTGGAGGTAACATGACGCGTCGAGGATTCATTCAAGGGATGCTGATCACGAGCCTGTGGAATGCGCTGACCGGGCACGCCGAAGCCGCGCAACCCATGGTGAAGGACATGAAGGGCGTCGAGGAGTTGCAGAAGAACTGGAAGGCCCTGCTCGCCGAAGGCTTCAAGGCCCCGCTGTCCACGGAGTCGCTCAGGCTCTCCAACGCCGAATGGAAGAAGCGCTTGAGCCCGATGGCCTACGGCGTCCTGCGCGAGGAAGGCACCGAGCGCGCGGGCACCAGCCCGCTGAATGGCGAGAAGCGCGACGGCGTCTTCGTCTGCGCCGGCTGCGAGCTCCCGCTCTTCACCTCCGCCATGAAATACGAAAGCGGCACCGGCTGGCCGAGCTTCATCACCGCCATACCCGGCGTGTTCGCGACCAAGACGGACTACCAGCTGTTCCTGCCGCGCACCGAGTACCACTGCGTGCGCTGCGGCGGGCACCACGGCCACATTTTCGACGACGGCCCGCCGCCCACCGGCCAGCGCTGGTGCAACAACGGGGTGGCGCTCAAGTTCGTGCCCAAGACCGGGAAAGCGTGACCGGCGACCGGTAACCAGTGACTAAAAGGGCGGCGCTGCCGCCCTTTTTTCTTCCCCCGCCCGTCCGCCCTTGTCCCTTGCCTCTGCGGCGGTCCGTACGGCACTATTAGGGGTAAGAAGATTATGTCCGCCCCGCTTTACCGTCTCGCCTGTCCCGCCGACGCCTACGAGATCGCGGTGATGTCGCGCTACCTGATCGAGGTCGGGCTGCGCGGCTGGAGCTGGCCGCCGGAGCGGGTGGTGAAGGCGATCCGCGCGCGCGACACCAACGTGCTGGCCGCGGAGGTCAAGGGGCACCTCATCGGCTTCGCCATCATGGATTTCGGCGACACGGCGGCGCACCTCTCCCTGTTCGCGGTCAAGCCCTCGCACCAGCGCTGCGGCATCGGGCGCCGCATGATGGGCTGGCTCGAGGAAGCGGCGCTCACCGCGGGCATTACCACCATCAACCTGGAGCTGCGCTCCAACAACTTCTCGGCGCGCGCTTTCTACCGCCTGCTGGGCTACAAGGAAACTTCCTACATCCCGGGCTACTACCGCGGCGTGGAGACGGCGGTGAAAATGTCGCGCGATATCCGCCGCATCACCTCCGCTGCGCGCTGAAATGCTTGACCGATGAGGTGTGACTGGTGACTGGCGACTAGCGGCCTGTTTCCCCTCATCACCCGTCATTCGTCATGGCAATCGCCGGCATCAAGGCGCTCACCTTCGACACTTTCGGCACGGTGGTGGACTGGCGCACGTCCATCATCAACGACTTCACCGCATTCGGCAGAAAGAAAAAGCTGAAGGTGAACTGGGAACCGTTCGTGGATGAATGGAAGTCCGCCTACAGACCCGGCATGGACGCGGTGCGCACCGGGAAGTCGCAGTGGATGACGGTGGACCGCATCTACCGCATCAAGCTCGACGAGGTCCTGTCCAAGTACGGGCTGGGCGGCATGCCGGAGGACGACCGCGTATACCTCAACCGCGCCTGGCACCGCCTCAATCCTTGGCCCGATGCCGTGGCGGGATTGAAGCGTCTGAAGAAAAAATACGTCATCTCCCCTCTTTCGAACGGCGACGTCTCCTGTCTCACCAACATGGCGAAGCACGGCGGGCTGCCGTGGGACGTGATCCTGTGCGCGGAACTCTTCAAGCACTACAAACCCGACCCCGAAACCTATCTCGGCGCAATCGCCTACCTGGGACTGCAACCTCATGAAGTGATGATGGTCGCGGCGCACAACTACGACCTCAAGAACGCGCGCTCGCATGGCATGCGCACGGCTTTCGTCGCCCGCCCCACAGAATACGGCCCGCTCCAGACAGAGAACCTCGTAGCCGAGGAAGACTGGGACATCGTCGCGGGGGACTTCGGCGAGCTGGCGACGAAGCTCGGCGCCTGAAAAGCAAACACCCTCATCCCCGTTGGCCGCCTTTAACCGGAGAAACCGCAATTAATCCATTGTATTCATTTATTATTTGATGCGGCCGCCCCGATCGGTTGGGTGACTCCGTATTTTAAACTCGATCCGGATGAGGCTTATACTGTCGCCCAAGATCAAATCGCCGTGAATCCATGGCGATAGCGAGGAGGAACCCGACATGAAGCTGCGTATTCGACCGATTCTCGCAGTCCTGGGCCTGCTCGCGGGCTTGTTGCCGGCGATGCACTCCGCCGCACAGCCGCAGGCCGGCGACTACCCGAACAAGCCGATCCGCTGGATCATTCCGTTCCCGCCGGGAGGCAGCAACGATGTGCTGGGCCGCTACCTCGGGATCAGGCTCACCGAGCGGGTCGGCCAGCAGGTGGTGATCGA
Source organism: Betaproteobacteria bacterium (assembly GCA_016177355.1). Lineage (GTDB taxonomy): Bacteria > Pseudomonadota > Gammaproteobacteria > Burkholderiales > SG8-41 > SG8-41. The sequence continues at coordinate 8,453 of JACOVL010000083.1, forward strand.
CAACCGCGGCGGCGCGAACGGCATCATCGGAACCGAACTCGCCGCCCAGTCTCCCGCGGACGGCTATACCCTGCTCATGGTTTCCACCTCGTTCGTGATGAATGCCGCCGTCCGGCCGTTGCCCTATGACATCGAAAAGTCGTTCGACCCGATCTCGATGATCGGATCGGCCCCGAACTCGATCGTGACCCACCCGCAACGCGGGTTCGGCACGCTGCGCGAGCTGGTCGATCGCGCGCGGGCGAAACCGGCATCCATCTTCTACGCATCGACCGGCATCGGCGGGTTCAACCACTTCGGCGGGGAGCTGTTCAAGAAGGTCGCCGGGATTGACATGGTGATGGTGCCGTACAGGGGCGGGAGCCCCGCGATGGTGGACGTGATGGCGGGGAACATGCCGGTCATGTTCAGCTCGCTCACCCAGGTGCTGCCGCACGTGCGCAGCGGCAGGCTCAAGGTGCTCGCGATCGGGGCGGCTAACCGCAGCCCGGTGGTGCCCGACGTTCCGACCGTCATCGAGTCCGGCTTTCCCGGCTACGAAGTCACCGTCTGGTGGGGCGTCGCCGCGCCGGCGGGCGCGCCGCCCGCCGTCATCGAAAAGCTGCGCCGCGAGATCACGGCCGTGCTCGAGGATCCTGAAACGAAAAAGCGGCTCCTCGCCGACGCAGCCGAGCCGCGGATCGTCACGCCGGGCGAGCTCCGGAATATCATCCGCAACGACAAGAAGAAGTGGGCCGGGGTTGCGAAGCAGGCCGGGATCCGCGTGCAGTGATCACTTCCTCGGTGACGAAGTGACGCGGTGACGTAGTGATGAGTGACGGGAACGAACGATCAGCGCCGCGAGGCGCTCGCCACTTCCCGGGTCCAGCGCGCGATCTCGTCCGCAGAGGCTCCGGGGGCGTTGAGGTGGTCGGAATCGGGCTGATGCAGCTTCGTGAGGGCGTTGGGCGGCAGGCTGCGGAACACCCCGGGGCTCGATTTGAGCAGGCCGGGATAGTCGCGGGTCGGGATGATGAACAATATCGGCAACCGCGGGTTCGCCGCCTTGGCCGCGTGGTCCATGTTCATGGGGCCTTGCGCGTCGTGCCACGTCAAGTAAGCGGCGGGCACGGTGTCGATCGGGTAGGCCCCCCTGCCGGGCTCGAAATCCTCCAGCCGCGCCGGCTCGTTGCCCTTGCCTTCCGCGACGAGCTTGCGGGCGAGAGCGATCGAGCCGCCGAGCCTTTCCTGGTTGACGGGGCTGTTGATGTTCCCGCCCGGGGCGATGGCGATGAAGCCGTCCACCGCCTGGCTACCCGCGAGGTGGAGCGTGTACGCGCCGCCCAGGCTGTGCCCGGCGATGAACACTTTCTTCGCGCCCTTCCCGCGCAGGCCCGCCACAGCGGCGGTGACGTCCTCCTCGGCCTTGCCGGCGGGCAGGCTGTAGTTCAGGCGTCCGGACCAGGGCATCTCGAGGTTGGCGACGAGGTAGCCCTTGCCCTCCAGCGTCCGGGCCAGGTCGGAAACGAAGCGGGTCGGCGATCCTCCCTTGCCGTGCATGATCACGATGCCGATCGGCTCCTGCGCCAGCGCCGGCGGCGGCGCAGCCGTGATGAGTGCAGCCAGTAACAGCCGCACGATAAACCTGGCAAGCCTCGTCATATTCCCCTTCGCCTCTCCGTAATCCGGATCAACGGCGCGGCAGCTCGATGGGCTTGCCGTGCGGCGTCGCCCGGGCGGCGGCATCCCATTCGCCGACGCGCCGCTCGAGCTCGTCGCCCGGAACGAGCTCTTTCCCGGCGGCGAGCTTCTCGAGCGCGGCGAGCCAGTGCTCGTAGTAATGGGTGCCGTCGTCCGGCTCCCCGCGCGCGGCCGCGGCGGCAAGCTCGGCGGCGAGGGCATCGGCCCACTCGCGCCACGTGAAGGCGCCGCGCGCATGGAGCGAGAGCGTCATCGCGAAGGCCTGCGCCTCCCACGGCGCCTTGAACACGGGTCCCCCCTCGTCGCGCGGGAGCGCGGGAAGGGCGCCGAGGCCGGCTTCACGCGGGATCGAGGTGGTCATCCCAGAGGTTCACGTGGACGCTGTCGCGCGCGAAGGCGCCGGGTCCCCACAGCTCGCGCGCGGCGAAGCGCACGGTGTACAAGTGCTGCGGCTTCTTGTCGCGGCTCATCGCGCTCGCGTCGGGGAAAATGAACACGCCGTGATCGCGGTCGACCGCGCCGCGCCGCCCGCGCGCGTAACGCGGCAGCCGCGTGTGGCCGGTCGGATGGATGTTGCGCGCGACGACGGCGTCGCCGGGCCGGAATCTGGGCGGCACGTCGTCGTCGAGACGGGCACGCAGACGGAAGCGCAGGTACGTCGCCACCTCCGCGACAGCGAGCGGGCGCACGCCGCCCGCTTTCTCCCCCGCCCGTCCCGTCTCCAGTTCCCTCGCCGACACCAGCCCCTCCTCGACCAGCAGCTTCTCCAGGCCGTAGAGCCAGCGCTCGTAGTACGTCGCCGCGAGGTACTCGGCGGGCGGCATCCGCTCGCGCGAGTGGCGGCCCATGTCCATGTTCCACTTGCGGTGGAAGCCGGAAGCGAGATTGAGCGCGAACACGCGCGCCTCCCACTCCGAGTGGAACACAGGCTCGTCCCTCTCGATCTCGACCGGCCCCATGCCGTGCATGCCGCCCATGTCGTGCACGCCGTTCACCGCCCGCTCCCCGCCGGCACGGTCACCCGGGCGACACCAATCATCGCGTCGCGCGTGACGATCTCCGCCAGCTGCTCCTCGCTCCAGCCCTCCGTTCCCGCCGGTCGCTCGGGCAGCACCAGGTAGCGCAGCTCGGCCGTCGAGTCCCATACGCGCACCTCGACATCGTCCGCAACCTCGCCGCCCAGCTCCTTCAGCACGCCGCGCGGGTCGATCACGGCGCGCGCGCGGTACGGCGCAGACTTGTACCAGACCGGCGGCAGCCCGAGCACCGGCCACGGATAGCAGGAGCAGAGCGTGCACACGACCAGGTTGCGGACCGTGGGCGTGTTCTCGAGCGCCACGATGTCCTCGCCCCGCCCGACGAAGCCGAACTCGGCGATGGCGGCGCCGGCATCCGCGAGCAGGCGTTGCTTGTAGGCGGGATCCACCCATGCGCGGGCGACGACGCGGGCGCCGTTGCGCGGGCCCACCTTCGTCTCGTAGGTGTCGATCAGCTCGTCGAGCGCCTTCGGATCGACGAGGCCCTTCTCGACCAGCAGCGATTCCAGCGCCTTCACGCGCAGCGCGGGGCCGGAGAGCGGGCGGTCGTGCTCGCCGCCATGGTGGTGATGATCGTGTTCGCTCATGGCCGCTCCGCCGGGTCCCCGCTCCGGCTATTTTAACGGAGCCGGGCCCTGTTTCTACTACGAGCGGGGCACCAGCCTGTCCTGCGAGGGCTGAAAATCATAGCCCTCGTTCCGGGCGTTGGTCACGCAGCTTTCGTATTCCTTGTAGGCCGCCCGGGATTCCGCGACCAGCGACCGGTCCGGGGACAGCCGCTGCCACCGCCACCGACGGTCGGGGTCCATGTAGAAGCGCCATATGTAATTCACCCGTGCATTATGCCCCGGTTCGGCTTTCGGCGCCCACGGGCGGGAAACCGGGTCCGGGATCAGGATTTTTCAACGATGTCCGAACAGGGCAACCCCGGCACGGAAGGCGCGCTCCAGACCTCGCTGAAAGTGACACTCTCGGGCGCCTGGAACCAGGCTCTCGATGTGAAATCGAATTTTTCGATGCGTCCCGAGCCGTCTTTCTGCGAGACGATGCGGACGTAGCCGTTCCGCAGTTTTTTCGGGCCGACCAGCACCCTGCCGGGCGCGTGCTCCACGTGCATCATCTGCGTCTTCATGGCCGCCGCTAACCGAGCTTGGCAAGCGCGATCAGGCCCCTGGCCGTGAGCGCGTAGCCGCCGACTTTCCGCTCGATGAGCCCCCTCGTCAGCAGCCTGGCGCCGATGATCTCGGGAACCGCCTTCTTCCGCGTCTTGTACGTCAGCTCCCGCAACCAGCGCAGCTCGTCGAAATCGATTGCCTGATCCATGGTTCAGCTCTTTCAAGTCATCCAATCGGCACGATGGGGAGGCAAGCCCGGGTATGTTTAATCCCAGGTCCTGACAGCGACTGCAGGAGTGGCCCGGAAGAAACGGGCCCAAGGAGAGGAAACTAAACGCCTCTTTTGTTATACGCGCTCCCGGCGCGGAGGGCAATGGTTCAATTCACGCAATATGCATAAGAGCCTGCTCCCTTGGCGTTTTCCTGCACGAGCTGGACGAAATCCGGCGCTCGACTTCGTAGAGCGGTCTGCCGTCTTTCTTCGCTTCCATCGCGTCCTCCGTCTGCCAACAGGGCCGGTGCAGCTTTCGCTTCTTTCTAGCCGGAGAGGATGTCCTGGGCCTGTTCCTGGCGCAGCAACTCGTAGATGAAATCCTTGAGTTCCGGCCCGAGAGCGTCGCTGGCGGAAATGATGCCGACGGGGCGGCCGTTTTCCACGACCGGCACGTTCCGGAAACCGCCATCGTGCATGATCTGCAGCGCCTCCGGAAACGGCCTGTCCGGATGGATCGTCCGGGGATCGCGGGTCATGACCTCGGCGAGGCGGGTGGTCTTCGCGTCGCGGCCCTCCGCGACGACGCGGAACAGCGCGTCGCGCTCGGTGAAGATCCCGGCGAGCCCGCCCTCGTTGACGATCAGTATGGACCCCGCCTTCTTCTCCCTCATCAGCCGCGCGGCCTCGCTGACCGTCATGCTTTCCGGGGCGGCGATGACTTCCTGCTGCTCGATGATCGACCTGATCGAACGCTGCGCCATGCTGGGCCTCCAGTCGCAGGGAATTGCAAGTGGATCCGGGCTCGCGAAACATGCTACGCCCGCCCGGTTGGAGATGGCAAATCGGCGGGAGCCCGAATGCGCGTCAAGCCACGAGTGGGTTCGCCACCGCCAGGACCGGGAAGCGCCCGAAGTCGCGGTCGGCCGACCACAGCTCCCTGACGCCGTGCTGCAGGCACAGCGCCGCGATCCGGGCGTCGTGAACCTGCGGGCCCGAAATCTTGCCGCCCAGCAGCGTTTCCCGCAGCGTCCGCCAGTGCGCGTCCGATTCCGCGAACAACACGAGGGAAGGCGATTCGAGCCAGGCCTCGACCTGGTCGATCGCCGCGGCGAGCGGCGTGGGAGGCGCGTAAATCCGGGGATGCGTCACGAAAGCGCGAGCGGCCATGCTAATCCATTGATAGTTATATATTTTATTTCCCCTCAACGCGTGGCGCCGGGCGTCTGGAGGCGCTGGTAAAGCAGCCCGCCGATATAAAAGGTGATGCCCAGCACCACCAGGCTGATGATCCGCGCCAGTGGCGACGCGCCGCCCAGGTCATACAGCATGACCTTGGCCGCGGCCGCGCCGAACACGAGCAGCGAGGACTGCCCCAGCAGCCGGTCGCGTTGCCATAACGAAAGACCGAGGCACGCGAGCGCGAGCAGCCCCCACGCGGCGGACTCGACGATGCGCTCGTCGAACCCGTGAAGCGCCGCGGCCATCGCGCTGATGTGGCCGGCGTAAAGCAGCAATCCCTTGACGCCCTGGAGCGCTTCGCGCCCCCGGATCAGGTAATAACCCAGGTAGAGCTGCAGCGCGTAGGCGACCGCGAGCAGCGGCCGTCCCGGGACCCCGCGCAGATCCGTGTCGAAGACGATGCGCAGGTAATTGATCAGGAAGATCACGCCGGCCGCCGCCCAGACCGGCCACCTGGCGCCGATACCGGCACCCTGCCGCAACGTCGCCAGGGCGACGACGGGCAGGATCACGAACGCCACCCACGGCGCCCAGCGATGGGGAACGACCTCGATGTAGCCGGCGTGAAACAGGACCAGCGCGATGTACGCCCACAACAGGAATTCGCCGCCGGGCAACGGACGCCGCAGGACCGCGCGGGCGGTGCCGTAGAGACCCGCGACGACGAGGCCGCTGGCCGCCGCGATCCACGGCGCAAGCTCCGGCAAGTGCCGCTTCAACAGGGCGTACTGGAGAAAGTAGAAGATCAGAAGCGGCGGCAGGTGGCCCCACGCCGACGCGGAATCGAGGGGCGACTTGTTGCGGACCGAGAATACGGCGGTGGCGACGCCGAAGATTGCGAACTGGGCCGCCTGGAACACCAGCGCGGCGATCCATTCGTCGGGCGCCCGGTGGCGCCAGATAAAATCGAAAATGATCAGGGCCAGATAAAGCGCCAGCAGGTACACCAGGCGCCGGCCGTGCCAGACCGAGAAAACGCTGAATACGACGCTCCACGCCGAGAAGTAGATCACCAGGTCTGTGACCGACGGCGCCCCGGAGATCAATACCGGCGCGGAATACGAGCCCGCCACCGCGAACAGGGCGTAAAGATCGCTTGCGAACGCGCGGCACAGCCAGAGCGACAGCAGGCATACGAAGACCACCGCCGAGGCCGCGGGCGCGGCCTCCATGAATCCGTAGAAAAGATGCGCGCCGTAGATCGAGAGGAAAAGGGTGGCCACGCCGCCCGCCGGCAGCAACCCCGCGTACTGGCGGTTGACGTTGCGCATGAAGAGCCCCGCGCCGATCATCACCAGTCCCGAGATCGCAGCGAACGCGACCTGACGCACCGGCGTGAGCCATCCGTTCTCGACCGCCAGCCGGATCAGATAGGCCGCCGCGAGCACCAGCGCGGCCGCCCCGCCCCAGCCGAGGAAGCTGGTGACCAGCGACGGGCGGTCCCCCGCTTCCGGTTGCCGTGAGGGTGTCTTCGGTTGCAGCGGAAGCTGGATCGCCGGCTTCGCGATCTGCGCCGGGGCGGCCGTGACCGGCGGCCCCGCTTCGATCCGGGCGAGGCGCTCCTCAATGCCGGCAAAACGCCTTTCGATTTCCTCAGGACTCATGTCCCCCCCTTATTGCAGTCATGGCAAAACCTGCTTGAGGACCGGTGCCCACCGCTGCCCGGCAAGCTTGCCGAATCCGGCCGGCGTCGGGTGCAGCTCGTTGGCCCACTCGCTTTCGGCCAGGCAGCCGGCAGGCAAACCCGCGGTCTGTAACGGGTCACTGGCCCCGGATACCCGCCTGCCTGATCACGCGGCGCCACTGGTCGCGCTCGGCGCGGATGTGGGCGGCGAACTCCGCGGGCGTGGTGCCCGCGCCCTCCGAGCCGTCGGCGACGAGGCGCTTCATCATCTCGGGCGCGCGCACGGCCTTGATCGCTTCGCCGGCGACCCGGTCTACGACGGCCTTCCGGGTGCCCTTCGGCGCGATAAGGCCGTACCAGTTGACCACGACGACGCCCGGCACGCCCGCCTCGGCGAGGGTCGGCGTGTCGGGCAACGCGGGCGCGCGCTTGCCGGGCGACACCGCCAGCGCGCGCAGGCGCCCGCCGTTGATGTGGACCTGGGAGGAGATGATGGTCGCGAACGACAGGTTGATGCGCCCGCCGACCAGGTCCGCGTAGGCGGCCCCCATGCCCTTGTACGGGATGTGGATCATCTTCGTGCCGGTGGCGATCTGGAACAGCTCCGTGGTCATGTGGATCGGGCTGCCGATGCCGGACGAGCTGTAGTTCAGCTTGCCCGGGTTCGCGCGCGCGTACTTCACCAGCTCCAGCGCCGACTTCGCGGGCAGCGACGGATGCACGACCAGAACGTAGCCTTGCGCGGTGATCTGCGACACCGGCGTGAAGTCGCGCACGATGTCGAAGCGCGACGGGTAGAGCAGCGGGTGGATCACGGTGGTGGCGCTCAGCATCATCAGCGTCTGGCCGTCCGGCGCCGCGTTCGACAGGATCTCGAGCGCGACGTGGCTGCCCGCGCCGGGGCGGTTGTCCACGACGAAACTCTGCCCGAACGCGTCGGTCAGGCTCAGCGCGAGGCTGCGCGTGACGGCGTCCATGCCGCCGCCCGCCGCCAGCGGCACCAGCACCCGCACCGGCCGGCCCGGATAAGCTTGTCCTGAGCCCTGAGCTTGTCGAAGGGTCGAAGTGGTCTGGGCGTGGGAAGCCAGCGCGAGCAACGCCAACGGCAGCGCCAGCGCCTTCATGCAAGTGCGTGCTTTCATCGTGCCTCCTCCGCTGAGCGAAGCTTAGTAAGCTTTCGCTGTGAAAATGGTGTCTGACCCCATTTATTCTCCATTTATTCTCTCGCTATGGTAACGTGGCCGGGCAGCCAGGAGGTGAAAACGAATAAGCACGGTACGACGCGTTGCCCGCGAAATCGGACCTCGCGCGGCAAGCGGCGACCCCCGGCCCAACCAAGGTAGCCAACCCAAGGAGGATGCGATGAAACATGCAACTTGTGTGTTAGCAGGCCTGCTCCTTACATGCGCGGTGTCAGGCGCCCAGGCAGCGGAGGCAAGATATCCCGACCGGCCATTGAGGTTCATCGTGCCGTTCGCGCCCGGCGGGCCCAGCGACATCCTGGCGCGCATGATGGGCCAGAAACTCAGTGAAAGCCTGGGGCAGACCGTCGTCGTCGATAACCGCGGCAGCGTGGGCGGCATACTCGGCTTCGAGCTTGGGGCGAAAGCGCCTCCGGACGGCTACACCATTCTGCTCGCGGTCAACAGCGGGCTCACCATCAACCCGCACGTCTTCAAAAAGCTGCCCTACGACGCGCAGCGCGACTTTCAGCCGATCACGCAGCTCACCAGCGGCGGCAATGTGGTGGTTGTGAACCCTTCGGTCCCGGCCAGGTCGGTAAAAGAGTTCATCGCCCTCGCCAAGGCCAAACCGGGAGTGATCAATCACGCCACGACCGGCGCCGGCAACCTGCTTGGCATCGCGCGATTCAAGGTGATGGCCGGTATCGATATGGTCCCCATCGCGTACAAGGGAACGGGACAGGCGGTAATCTCCCTGATCTCCGGAGAAGTGCAATTTTTTTTCATGAACCCGCTGGTCGCCGTGCCGCACGTCAAATCGGGCAAGCTGCGCGGGCTGGCCGTGACCTCCACTACGCGCAACCCGGCCCTGCCCGACCTGCCGACCGTCGCCGAATCGGGAGTGCCCGGCTTCGAGAACATCACCTGGCATAACATCGTCGCGCCCGCCGGGACGCCCGGACCCATCGTGAAGCGGCTGAACACCGACCTGGTCAAGATCGTGAACCTGCCGGACGTGAAAGAGCGTTTGGAGGGGCAGGGGCTCACCCCTGTCGGCTCGACGCCGGAGCGGGTAAGCGCCAAGATCAAAGCAGAATCGATATTGTACGCGCAGGTGGTCAAGCAGATCGGCTACCAGCCGCAGTGAAAATGAATGGGGTCGGGTTCACATTTCCACAAAAAGTGAACCCAGCCCCATTTACGCTCCGGTTCCGTCTCTGTCTATTTATTTTTCTCCTTACTTCTTGATTTCGGTTCCGGTGTAACTCAGGTCCTGCATGTCCGCTTTCGCCGTGGCGGCGTCAACCAGCTCAGGAAAGACGCGGTAGACGATGACGCCCAGCGTGACCGTCATCTTGACGTACTGCTCCTGGCCCCCGGCCAGCGTGAAGGTGAGCTTGCGCTCGACTTCCGTCGAGAGCAGCACTTCGTAATTGCCGGGATCGCGGTCCACGAAGAAAAAGCCGCCGGGTTTCGAATCGCCCACCTGCTGGCCGTTGAGCATGACCGAGGGCTGGATGCCCGACCCGAATATGACGCCGCTGCGGTAGAAATATATCCGGCCCTTGCCCGCAGCCAGCGGCGGGATGGAGGCCTCGACTTCCTTGTATTTCGGGCCGCTGGCGCAGGCAGTGAGCCCCGACACGACGACCGCGGCAAGCAGCGCCTTGATGATCATTGCTTTCATGTTGCTCCCCTTATTTTGTCGGCAAGACGGGTTGAGTAGCGAGCGGGGCAAAGGCTTTCTCGACGGGCAGATAGAACCCTACGAGCCTCCCGCCGGAAACGACGAGATACGCCTCGTGAACGTGTGCTCCCTCCACGGTCAGGGCGTCTCCACTGGACCTGAACACTTCGCCTTGAGCGATGCTGCCGATGTAAGTCCAGCTGGAATCCTGCTTGAGCGTTCGATGGTAGCCGGTGTGCAGCTCCACGGAGAGGTCCCTGGCGATCCGTATGAATCTGGGATTCCCCGAGAATACGGGGTCGGCCGAGGGCACGCGCCGCACTTCGGCAACGCAGGCAGCCAGCAGCAGGCACGCGATCAGGGCGATGCGGAGCGGCGTGGCGTACGGTTTTCCCAAGAGGCAATCCTCCGCCGGTCCGTCCCCTAATAAGATTTCGCTACTTTTGATGGAGCTTGATCCCGTTTATTTCGCGCGCGCCGTGATCACCAGCGCCCGGCGGTCGGTGCGGAACGGCTTGTCGCCGAACTCGCGCGCGAGCGCGGCGGTGACCGCCTCGACGGCTGCGTCCAGCGCAACCCCGTGCTGCTGGATCTCGTGGCTCGCCGGCGTGCCCCGGACGATGCCGGTGGCGTAGTCCCGGGCGGATGGGGACATCGCGGTGACCGTCACCGGCTCGATCTCGATCCGGTCAAATCCCCCGCCGGAGAGCAGGCGCCGGATGAAGTCGCGGTCGTTGAACCCGAACGGGACCTTGAAGAATTCCGGTTCGCGGCCCCCGAAAAAAGTGCAGACCGTGTCCTGGGCGACGCGGGCGGCCGCGTTTCCCTCCAGCCCGTCCCAGACGTTGAACGCGAACAGTCCGCCGGGAGCCAGCACGCGCCGGGCCTCACAGAAAGCGGCCGCCTTGTCCGGCACGAACATCACGCCGAATCCGCACGCGGTGGCGCCGAACGACGCATCCCCGAACTGCAAAGTCATGGCATCGGCTTTTTGCCACTCGATGGAAGCATCCGCCAGTTTGGCGCGCGCATAGTCCAGCATCGGCTGGTTGAGATCGGTAGCGACGAGGCGGACCGATGCGGGGAGGCGCGCACGCAACCGCTTCGTGAGGATGCCCGTGCCGCAGGCGGTTTCGAGCACCGCGCCCGCCGGGCGGTCGTTGGCCACGCGGCCGGCCAGGTCGTCGGCGAAGGGCTCGAACTGGGCCGGCCCGAGATAGCGGTCGTAGTTCTCGGGGATGGAGCCTACGAAACTCGCCGTGCCCTTGTCCGCCATGACCGGCCTTGCCTGAAAGTGTGATGGGGCATAGAGCAACTTGCCGTCCTGCTTTGGGCGAGACAGCGCGGGGGTATGAGGGAAAACTTGAACTTAACCTGTTGAAATAATTGTTCTTTTAGTGGAGTCTGGCCCCATTCATTGTTCCTCATTCGACCCGGATATTCGCCGCCCGGATCACCTTGGCGTATTTATCGACCTCGCTCTTGAAAAAATCCCCCAGCTCCTCGGGACTGCCGCCGACGGCGTCCAGGGCCTGCTTCGGATAGAACGACTTGATCTCGGGGGTGCCGAGCGCCTTCTTGATCTCCGAGTTCATCCTGTCCACGACTGGTCTCGGCGTGCCCTCCGGGTAGAACATCGCGTACCAGTTGTAGGACACGAACCCCGGGTACATCGAGTCCATCGTGGGCAGGTCCGGAAGCGCCGAGGACCGCTTCGTCGTCGTTACCGCGAACGCCTTGGCCCTGCCGCTCGTCAAGTGGGGCATGATCGACGGCGCGGTGGCGAAGATGTAATCGATCTCGCCGGAGATCAACGCGATCACCGCCGGCCCGCCGCCCCGGTAGGTGATCACGGTGGACTTGAGACCGAACCTCTGATTGAACATTTCCGCCGCGAGATGGGCGGTGGTGCCGGCGGTGTTGCCGCCGACGTTCATGCTTACCCGCGTGCGCTTCGCCAGCGCGATCAGCTCCTTCACCGATTTCACCGGCACGCTGGGATGCAGCGAGAGAACGAGCGGCGTCGAGGATATCAAGCTGATCGGCTGGAGATCCTTGTGCACGTCGAATTTCATGCGCTTGGCAAAGAGGGTGGTGACCGGCGCGATGCTGCCCGACGTGAAAAGTATCGTGTAGCCGTCCGGCGGGGAATCCACGGCGAGCTGGGTCGCGATCAGACCCGAGGCGCCGGTCCGGTTCTCGATGATGAAGTTCTGGCCCGTGCTCTTCTGGAACGCGTTCGACAGCACCCGGGCCTGGATGTCCGTTCCGCCGCCCGGCGGGAACGGTACCAGGATGCGCACCGCCTTGTCGGGCCACTGCTGCGCAATGGATTGAAGCGGAAGGATGAAACCAATCGCCGCGACTGCCGCCAGCGCGCATGCTTTGTTTTTCATCTGCACCTCCTCGTTGTAAGTATCGGCGGGATCACCTGACCATCCACCCGTAATGCTAGCACTTTGCGCTGTCGGGGGCCCGATTTCTGGAAACCTCAGCGTACCAAGAGTACAAGTGATTTTTGAGACCGCTTCTAGTCCTGCGCTAGCAGCATGCCCTGGCCCTCGATCGGCAGACCCCGCCCAGCGCCGTGCAATGCGGCCCAGAGACTCGAGTTCAGGTTGAGGAAAACCGGCTTGCCGAATTCGGCCTCCAGCAACGCCACGGCGTGCACGCTCAACCAGCGGCCGCCGGGGAGGATCAACCCCTGCGCCGTCGGCGCGGAGGTCAACGCCGCCCGGCCCAGCTCGATCGCCATCCGCATCCCGTCCGCGGCGCCGAGGCTGGCGTTCTCGGCCATCGTCCGGCCGCTTGCCTGCTGCCCGAC
>JACOVL010000084.1 GCA_016177355.1 Betaproteobacteria bacterium
AGGCCGAGCGCGGCCTGGTCGTAGGTCACCCACTCGGGCGAGTTCTTCAGCATCACCGCGACGCGGTCGCCGGCCTTGAGGCTTTCCTTTTCCAGCGCGGCCTGCCAGCGCGCGACCTGGTGGTTCACCTGCGCCCAGGTGTAGTCGCGCCAGTTCTGGTGCTGCTCGTTGTAGGCGCGGCAGGCGACGAGGTCCGGCGTGCGCTTCACGCGCTCGCGCAGCAGGCCGTCGAGCGTCACCGCCGCTTCGGCCGGGATCACATGGCTCGGTTGTTGTGACATGGCTCCTCCTCAATCCAGAAACAGGTCCGTATACTGAGGCGTCCCCGGACTGACTGCATAATGGTCGAAATCCGTGACGCCCTCTTCCCTCAGCACCGTCTCGTCGATATAGAAGTTTCCGGTGGCCTTGCGGCTGTCGCGGTTCAGTATGGCATGGGCGGCGTCGGCCACGATCGCGGGCTTGCGGCTCGCCTTGAGGATCGCCTCCGGGAAATTCATCTCGATCGCGGCGGTCGCAATGGTGGTGCGCGGCCACAGCGAGTTCACCGCGATGCCGTCCGCCCGGAACTCCTCCGCCATCCCGAGCGTGCACAGGCTCATCCCGTATTTTGCCATGGTATAGGCGACGTGATCCTTGAACCAGCGCGGGTGCAGGTTGAGCGGCGGCGACAGCGTAAGTATGTGAGGATTGGACGCTTTTTTGAGATGCGGGATGCAGGCCTGGGAGCAGACGAAGGTGCCGCGCAGGTTGACCGCCAGCATCAGGTCCAGGCGCTTGACCGGCGTGGCGAGCGTGCCGGCGATCGAGATCGCGCTCGCGTTGTTGACGAGCGCGTCAATGCCGCCGAACGTCTCCGCGGCGCGTTTCACCGCGGCCGCGACGGCGTCGGCGTCGCGCACGTCGAGCTGCAGCGCGAGCGCCCCGCCGCCGGCGGCCTCGATCTCCTGCGCCACGCTGTGGATGGTCCCGGGGAGCTTCGGGTGCGGCTCGGCGCTCTTTCCCGTCACCACGATGTTCGCGCCGTCGCGCGCGCACCTGAGCGCGATCTCGCGCCCGATGCCGCGGGAGGCGCCGGTGATGAAGATCGTTTTACCTTTGAGCCCCATCACCCGTCACTCGTCACTGGCCCTTGAAACGCGGCGCGCGTTTCTCGACGAAGGCGGTGACGCCCTCGGCGAAGTCGCGCGTCGCCGCGCAGCGCGCGAACGCCTCCAGCTCGGCGTCGAGCTGGGCCGCGAGCGGCCGCCCACAGCCCTCGTTCACCAGCCGCCTGGTCTCGGCGAGCGCGGCCGTCGCGCCCTGCGCCAGCCGGCGCGCGATGTTCGCGGTCTCCGCCGCCAGCCGTTCCGTGCCCACCACCCAGTTGACGAGCCCCAGCGCGAGCGCGGCTTGCGTGTCGATCGTGTCGGACAGCAGCATCAGCTCCAGCGCTTTGCGGCACCCCACCAGGCGCGGGAGCGTGTGCGTCGCCCCGCCATCGGGGCTCGCGCCGATCCGGCTGTAGGCGAGCGTGAATTTCGTGTCCTCCGCCGCGATCGCAAGGTCGGCCGCCGCCATCAGGCTCACCCCCGCGCCGGCCACCGCGCCGTGCACGGCCGCGAGCACCGGCTTGGGCGCGCGCCGCAGCGCCAGGATCGCGCGGTGCAGTTCGGCCGCCACCTCGCGCACCATCTCCGGCGCGCGCGCGAGATTGGCATGGAACAGCGCAACGTCTCCTCCCGCGAGAAACGCCGGCCCCGCGCCGCGGATCACGACGGCGCGCACCGCGCCGTCGCGCCCGGCCCGCTCGGAAATTTCCCGCAACCGCGCGATCATCGCGCCATCGAGCGCGTTCAGCACCTGCGGGCGGTTGAGCGTGACCGTCGCCACCCCGTCGGCGACTTCGTAGAGGACGCTGTCGCTCATGACGATCCAGACGAAAGTGACGAAGTGATGCAGTGACGGAGTGACGGAAAGTTGCGGTGTGCGGTTATCGTCACTTCGTCACCTCCTCACCTCGTCACTCGAGGCGTTACGCCGGCCGGCGTAACGCCTCGAACGTGACCGGCTCGGTGCTCTGATGGATCTCGGTCTTGCCGAGGTCCCGCGGGAAATCGTCCACCATGATCGCTTTCCGCCGCAGGATGCGCGCCTGTTCCATCACCGCTTTTTCCGCCGGGGTGATGACGCCCTTGGCGAGCGCCTCGTCGATGATCTCGTCCGGGAAGCGCCCGCCGGTCTTCCCCTCGTCGCGCGCGGCGCGGATCTTGGCCCCCACCGCCTCCGCGGCGATGACCGCGCGCAGCGCCGCTTCCAGCACCGCGACCGGCTCCTCCGGGTCCTGCGGGATATACACGCCCGCGGTCAGGCGTTCGCGCGCCGGGCCGGGCGCGAGCAGCAGGCCCACGACCTCGGAGCCGAGCCGGTCGCGCGGCGGCAGGAATTCGCGTCCGTAGGGCAGGATATAAGGAAAGATTATTCCCCGCAGCAGCCACGCGACGACGGGATTGGGCAGGTTCTCGAACAGGCCGTAGAACGCCTCCTCGATCCGGGCGAGCGCATCCCGCACCGCCCAGTGCAGGAACGGCAGGTCCTCCGCCGGGCGCCCGTAATCCTCGTAGCGCTTCAGCGCCGCGGAAGCGAGGTAGAGGTTGGAGAGGATGTCGCCCAGCCGCGCCGACAGCCGTTCGCGGCGCTTCAGCGAGCCGCCCAGCATGAACATCGAGACATCGGCGGTCAGCGCGAACGCGCTGGAGAGGCGCGTCAACTGCCGGTAGTAGCGGCGCGTGTGGCGGTCGCCCGGCGTGCGCACGAAGCACGCGGCGGTCAGCCCCATCCAGAATGCGCGCGCGGTGTTCGACGCGACGAACGCGACGTGCCCGAAGAAGGCCGCGTCGAAATCGCGCAGCGCCTTCACCGGGTCCCGCTCGCGGGTCGCCTCGACCTCCTTCAGCACGAACGGGTGCCCGCGGATCGCGCCCTGGCCGAAGATGATCATCGAGCGCGTCAGGATGTTCGCGCCCTCGACCGTGATCGCGATCGGCGTCTGCTGGTAGGCGCGGGCGAGGTAGTTGCTCGGGCCCATGCAGATGCCCTTGCCGGCGTGCACGTCCATCGCGTCGTTGATCACCGCCCGGCCGCGCTCGGTCATGTGATACTTGACGATGGCGGAGACCACCGACGGCTTCTCGCCGAGGTCGACCGCGCCCGCGGTCATCACGCGCGCCGCCTCCATGAGGTAGGCGTTGCCGCCGATGCGCGCGAGCGCCTCTTCCACGCCCTCGAAGCGCCCGACCGACAGCCGGAACTGCTGGCGCACGCGCCCGTAGGCGCCGGTGGTGAGCGCGCCCATCTTGCCGGTCGCGGCCGACAGCGCGGGCAGCGAGATCGAGCGCCCCGCGGCGAGGCAGTTCATCAGCATCTTCCAGCCCTGCCCCGCGTACTCCACGCCGCCGATCACGTAGTCCATCGGCACGAACACGTTCTTGCCCCAGTTCGGGCCGTTCATGAACGCGGCGTCGAGCGGCAGGTGCCGCCGCCCGATGTGCACGCCGGGCGTGTGGGTCGGGATCAGCGCGAGCGTGATGCCGAGGTCGTCCTTCGCTCCCAGCAGGTGCTCGGGGTCGTAGAGCTTGAACGCGAGCCCAAGCAGCGTCGCGATCGGCCCCAGCGTGATGTAGCGCTTCTCCCAGGTGAGGCGGATGCCGAGGACGTCCGGCTTGCCCTGCCACTCGCTGCGGCAGACGACGCCGAAATCGGGGATCGCGCCCGCGTCCGAGCCCGCTTCGGGGCTGGTCAGCGCGAAGCACGGCATCTCCAGCCCCTTCGCGAGCCGCGGCAGGTAGTGGTTCTTCTGCTGCTCGGTGCCGCAATGGAGCAGCAACTCGGCCGGCCCCAGCGAGTTCGGGACCATCACGGAAACGGCGGTGGTGCCGCTCCGCGTGGAGATCTTCATCACCACTTCCGAATGCGCCAGCGCGGAGAATCCGAGTCCCCCGTACTGCTTCGGGATGATCATGCCGAGAAAACCGTTGTCCTTGACGAACTGCCAGACGTGCGGCGGCAGGTCGCGCAGCTCGTGCGTGATCTGCCAGTCGCTCACCATCCTGCACAGCTCTTCCACCGGCCCGTCGAGGAAGGCGCGCTCTTCCGCGGAAAGCGTCGGCCGGGGGTAGGACAGCAGCTTCCACCAGTCCGGCCTGCCGCTGAAGAGATCGCCGTCCCACCACACGGTGCCGGCGTCGATCGCCTCCTGCTCGGTCTGCGACATCGGCGGCAGGATTTTCCTGAACAGCGCGAGCAGCGGCCGGCCGAGCAGGTTGCGGCGCACCGGCGTCGGGTTGTCGAGCAGCGCCGCGGCGATGAACACCGCCCACAGCGTCGCGAGCAGCGCCGGCGACCAGCCGGAGTAATTGGTGAGCAGCCCCAGCCCAAGCGCGATCACGATCGTCCAGCTCAATGCGGGGGCGCGGAAATAGGCGAGGGTCCAGATCACCGCGATCGCGGCGAGGATGATCAGCAACACATTCATGTTCGCTCCCTGTTATTCATCGCAGCATACACGCGCGGGCTCGGCGCAGCAACCGCCTTTACCATATAACTTATTGATTTATTTTGTTTTTATGACAATTCTCGCAGCGCCGCCGGGAACCGGCATAGAATCCCGCCACCGGCCGCTACCGGCATCCCGCGCCCTTGACCACCCAACCGGTTTCGTTCGCCAAGACCACCCAGCCCAGCCTCGCCGGCATCATCCCACGCGAGAGGCTGTTCCAGCGCCTGGATGAGGCGCTCGCGAGCTCCGCCGTCTGGGTGACCGGGCCGCCGGGCTGCGGCAAGACGACGCTCGCCGCGAGCTATCTCGAGAGCCGCAAGCTCGCCTCGCTCTGGTACCAGCTCGACGAGGGCGACGCCGACGCCGCCTCGTTCTTCTACTACCTCGGGCTCGCGACGGCGGGCTACAGCAGACGCAGGCTCGCGCCCCTGCCGCAGCTCACCCCCGAGTACCACGCCGGGCTCCCCGCCTTCACCCGCCGCTACTTCCAGGCCCTCTACCAGCGCCTGGGCGTCTCGTTCGTGATCGTGTTCGACGGCTACCACGAAGTCCCCGCGCGCTCGGCGTTCCACGAAGTGATGCGCATCGCGCTCGCCGAGGTGCCGCAGGGCGGCGCGGCGGTGCTCATCAGCCGCAGCGACCCGCCGGCGGCGATGGCGCGGCTGCGCGCCAACCGCGCGATGGAGGTCGTCGGCTGGAGCGAGTTGAAGCTCACACAGGAGGAATCGGACGCGCTGGTGGCGCGGCGCGGTCACCAGCTCGCGCGGGAGGCGCTGGTCGAGATCTACAACCGAACGCAGGGCTGGGCGGCGGGCCTGATCCTCATGGTCGGACAGCCGGATTACGACCCGCTCGCCGCCGCGCCCGACCTCTCCAACCCGGGGCTCGTGTTCGATTACCTCGCCGGCGAGATGTTCCAGAAGACCGACGCGCGCACGCGCGAGCTGCTGCTCGCGACCGCGTACCTGCCGCAGATGACCGCGGCGATGGCGGAGGCGCTCGCCGGGACCCCGGGCGCGGGCGCCGTCCTCGCCGAGCTCTACCGCGGCAACAACTTCGTGACGCTGAAGCAGGCGCAGCCGCAGCCGGTCTACCAGTACCACCCGCTGCTGCGCGAATTCCTCGTCGCGCGCGCGAACGAGACCTTCGGTCGCGAGCGCCGGGCGGAGCTGCAGCGGCGGTCGGCGGAGCTGCTCGAGGCCGAGGGCCAGGTGGCGGAGGCGGCCTCGCTGCTGCGCGCGATCGGCGACTGGGACCACATCGCGGCGTTGATCGAGCGGCACGGGCCGCGCATGCTCGGCCTCGGCATGGGCGAGACCCTCGTGCACTGGGTGGACATGCTGTCGCGGGAGGTCCAGGAACGCTACCCGTGGACGCTCTACTGGAAAGCGGCGAGCCGGCTGTGCATCTCGCCGCGCGAGAGCCGCCTGCTCTACGAACAGGCGTACGAGCTGTTCAGGGTCCAGCCCGTGCCGGACCCGCGCGGGCTGCTGCTCACCTGCTCCGGCGCGATGGACGCGATCCTTTACGAAGTGGACGATTTCTCGCTGCTCGACCGCTGGATCGCGGTGATGGAGCGGCTGCTGCAGCAGCATCCCGAGCAGCTCGTGGCCGGGCTTGAGGCGCGGGCGGCGTCGAGCCTGCTCGCCTCGATGAGCGTGCGCCAGCCGCACCACCCCGACCTCGCGCGCTGGGTCGAGCGCGGCTACCGCGCTTCCCTCGCGCACGACGACCCCAACCTGCGCATGCTGGTCGAGTGGCGGGTCGCGCTGAGCATCATGTGGGAGGGGCATTTCCCCAAGACCTGGGCGGTGATCGAGGGCATGCGCAGGCTCGCGCGCGAGCGCGAGGTCTCGCCGTTCGCGCTGACCACGCTGAAGCTCGCCGAGGCCACCTACTTCATGCTCGCCAGCGACCGCGAGTCCTGCCTGGCGGCGGCGCGCGCGGGCCTCGAGATCGAGCGCGCCGAGGGCGTGCACGTGCTGTCGTACCAGCTGCTCGCGAACGGCGCCGGCGGCGCGCTGATGGCCGGGGACCTTGAGAGCGCCGGGTTACTGCTGAAGCAGTTCACCGAGTTGAAAGGCACGCCGGCGCGCTTCGACCTGTGCCTCTACCACCTGTTCTCGGCCTGGCTCGCGCTGTTGCGCCAGGACAGCGTCGGCGCCTACCGGCAGCAGAAGCTCGCGCTCACGCTCGCTACGGAGGTCGGCTGCCCGGCTTACGTCCTGCTGTGCCACCTCGCCTCGGCCCTGACGCTCCACCAGGGCGGCGAGGAGCGCAAGGCGCTCGCCCACCTGCAGCAGGTCTACGACATCGCGCGGCCGATCAAGAGCCACTTGATCCAGTTCACCGGGCTGATGATCTACGCGTTCATCGTGCTCGACGGCGGGCGGCGGCCGCGCTCCGGGCTGCGCGCGCTGCGTTACTCGCTCGAGATGGGCAAGTCGCGCGACTTCACGAGCTTCCTGCTGTGGCGACCGGAACTCCTCGCGCGCCTGTGCAGTTTCGCGCTGGAAGCCGGCATCGAGCCGGATTTCGTATCCGCCCTGGTCCGCCAGCGCGGGCTCGCGCTGGATGCCTCGCGCCACGCGCTCGCCGGCTGGCCGTGGCCGTACCGCGCGCACACGCTGGGCGCGTTCCGCCTGCTGAAGAACGGACAGGCGATCACCTTCAAGGCGAAGGCGCAGCGCCGCCCGCTGGAAATGCTGAAGGTCATCGTCGCGCGCGGCGGGCGCGACGTCTCCGAGGAGCACGTCACCGGGGCGATGTGGCCGCGCATCGACGGCGATTCGGCGCACCGCTCGTTCACCACCACGCTGCACCGGCTGAGGAAGCTCCTCGGCGAGGACCGCGCGGCCGTGCTGTCGGAAGGCAAGTTGACGCTCGACGGCCGCTACATCTGGACCGACTGCTGGGCGTTCGAGCAGCTGACCGCGCGCGCGGACCAGCTGCTGCGCGGTCCGCGCGAGCGCGTCGAGCCGGAAAAGCTCGCCGCGCTCTCCGGCCGGCTGCTCGAGCTCTACGCGGGGCCGTTCCTCGGCAACGAGCCCGAGGAGGCGTGGGGCCTGCCGCTGCGCGACCGGCTGCGCACGCGCTTCGTGCGCTGCGTCGGCGAGATCTCGCGCTACTGGCAGTACGCGGGGCAGCCCGAGCGCGCGGTCGAGCTGCTCGAGCGCGCGCTCGAGGCGGACGCGCTGGCCGAGAGCCTTTACCGCCACCTCATGCTGTGCCACGCGCAGGCGCAGCACCGCGCCGAGGCCCTCGAAACCTACAACCGCTGCCGCAAGACGCTCGCCGCGGCGCTCAAAGTCGAGCCATCGCCGGAGACCCGCGCGTTGTACGAGAAGATCCTCCAGCCTTCGTAACCTGTACCGTAAGAAATTGATTTTAATTGGTAATTAAGTTGTAAGTCATATGTAACCCTCCGGTAAGCGATCCGCAAGTCCTCCCGCCGCAGGCTCTCCCCGTCACGCGATGGCGCGTGATGGCAGCAGACGCACAACAGGCAAGGAGGGCTTATGAGCATCAAAAACTTGAATGTGTCCAGGCGCACCGCAATCGCAATCGCTTTCCCGGCGCTCGCACTCTCCGGCTGCTACGTCATGCCGGTCGGGGAGGACGCGGGAGGCAACCCGTACTACGTCTACTCGCCGGTGCCGGTCGTGCCCGCGCGCGGCGCGGGGAGCATTCCGCAGCCGCTCGCGATCCCGTCCGGGCCGGCGGTGGCGGACCTGCAGGTGAAGCTCTATCCGATCAACGATCTCGCGAACCAGACCGGCATCCTCACCGGCCAAGTCACGAACATGATGACCGGCAAGGGCCGCTTCACGTTCAACTTCCAGGGCGAGACACTGGTCGGCGAGGCGACGCGCGTCTCCAACGACGAGCGGCGCGGCATCGCGAGCGCCTACGGCCCGCGCGGCACCTTCGCGCGCTGCGAGTACCAGATGAGCACCCCGCGCATGGGCGCCGGCACCTGCACGTTCTCCAACGGCGCGCAGTACCAGCTACACGTCGGCGGCTGAGCGCCGCACGCTCCACCACGCGCCCCCGGCGGCCGCAAGGCTCCAGGGGCGCGTCTTCGTGCATGTGCTAGCATCATCCAACGTTTCCTGGCACGGGACCCGCTGAATGGAAGCTTCCGTGGCGAGGCAGGAGGGAGGGGCCGCGGGCGCGGCGATCGGCGCCGACGCGCTGGTCGAGCTGGTCCGCCGGCTCGCAAGCGAGCTGCACCCTTCGCGCGCCAGCATCCCCGCCTCGCTCGACGCGCGGCTCGAGCAGGACTACGGCTACGACAGCCTCGGGCGCGTCGAGCTGTTCCTCCGGATAGAAAAGACTTTCGGCGTGGGCCTGCCGGAG
>JACOVL010000088.1 GCA_016177355.1 Betaproteobacteria bacterium
CCCCCAAGGCGCGTTGTGCTCCGTCGTGCTCGGGATCGCATCCTGGATGCTCATGGAGATCTTCGATGCCGACGCTGCGGTTCCGCCGCAACTCGCCGGGCTGCTCGCGAGCATCGCCGGCATGATCGCCGGCTCGCTGCTGCCCCAGTGGTACGGCACGAAGCCGCCGCACGATGCGCACGCCAAAGCGGCTTAGCCCCGCCGAATCTCGCTCCCGCGTCGCTGCATGACAGACACGATTCTGGTTACGCTGGCGATCCTGGCGGGCGTGGCGGCGCTCGCCGACTCCGCTCAGCCGAAGGCCCGACCGAACTCGGCGATAAACCGCGCTAGCTTCTCTTCCGGCAACCGATTGATGCCGGCCGCGGCATGCCGGCCGCCGCCGCTTTCGAACTTCCGGCACAACTCGTCGGCGCCGAGCGGCCGCTCGATCGCGGCGCGCACGCTGACCACGTAGCCCTCCCCCTTCTTCACCAGCAGCGCATGCGCGCGGCCGGGGTTGCGCCGCGCGAGCCGGTTGGCGTAGATGCCGTAGACGCGCCGGCTCCAGGCCGCATCCGGCAGGATCAGCACCGCGCATTGGTCGGTTTCCTCTTCCGGCTTTATCCGGTCCGCGCGCTCGAGGTCGTCCCGGCACGCCGCGCGCAGCACGTCGAGCACCGGCTCGCCGCTGATGAAATCGCGCGGGTCGCGATAGCGGGACAGCGTCCCGAACAGGTCGCCGGGCGGATAGTGGAGATCTTCCACGGTGTCGCCGTAGGCGTTGTAGTTGAGCGCCTCCCCCAGTTGCCGCAGCTGCATCACGTCGCCCTCGTCGAGGCCGAGCGTTTCCGCGGCGCGCAACGCCGGCTCGGCCAGATTGTCGCCGAACGCCGCGACCACCGCCCACGGGCGCTGGCGGCCGTTGAGATGGCGATCCACGATGAGGCTGGTGCAGATGTCCGGCGCGGTATCGATGAACGCCTTCAGGTTCGGGTGCCGCGGCACCTCGCCCGCCGCATGGTGGTCGAAATACCGGCAACGCGCGCCGGCATCGAGCAGCCGCTTGAGGCCGGCGGCATTCGACCGGAGCGAGATGTCGAGCACGGTGAGCTCGTCGCCCGCCGCGGCGGTCACGCGGTCCAGCAATTTCACGTCGCGCTTGACCCCGGTGACGATCGCCGCGGCGCGCGGCTCCTCGAGGCGCAGCTGCTGCAACGCGCACAGCCCGTCGGCGTCGCCGTTGA
Source organism: Betaproteobacteria bacterium (assembly GCA_016177355.1). Lineage (GTDB taxonomy): Bacteria > Pseudomonadota > Gammaproteobacteria > Burkholderiales > SG8-41 > SG8-41. The sequence goes on from JACOVL010000088.1 coordinate 1,227, forward strand.
AGATGTCATAGAATTGCATGGCGGATGGGCACGATGCACGCAGCGGAAGCGCAGCCAGGAGGTTTCTCGCCGCACAGCGTGCGGCTGGCGTGGATGCTCGCGCTAGCTTACCTGCTCGTCATCGTCCATGCCAGCCTGCAGCCGTACCGCGGCTGGCGCCTGCCTCCCGACGAGATCCTGAGGTTCCTCTCTGCGCCGTGGCCGCACTACATCACGTCCGGCGACATCATCGTCAACCTCGCGGCATACGTCCCGCTCGGCTTCCTGCTCTCCGTCGGTTTCAGCATGCGCTGCGGGTCCGGGCCAGGCGTGATTTTCTCCGCGTTGTGCGCCGCGGGGCTGAGCCTGACGATGGAATCGGCGCAGATGTTGCTGCCGGCCCGCATCGCTTCCAACGTGGACCTGCTCGCCAACAGCCTGGGCGCGTTGATCGGGGCCATGGCCGCGCCGCTGTTCGCTCCCACGCGCATACTCGGCGGCAAGCTCCACGCCGCGCGCCACCGCCTGTTCGTCGAGGGGATGGCGGCCGACGTCGCGCTGGTGATCGCCTGCCTGTGGCTGGTCGCGCAATTCCATCCCACCGCGCAGCTCTTCGGCACCGGGAGCATACGCGCCACCTTCGACTTGCCGGCGTATTTCGTGCACGCGCCGCAAACCGCGCTCTCGTTCGAGGCCGCGGTGGTCCTGTTGAACCTGCTGGGAACCGGGCTCATGATCGCGGCATTCATGCGCGGCGACTCGCGTCACATGCTTGCGATCGGCGCGGTAATCGGGACGGCGTTGCTCATCAAGACGACCGCTGCTGCGCTGATCAGGACGACGGCGCCGTTCGCCTGGCTCACGCCGGGCGTGTCGCTCGGGCTGCTGGCCGGCTGGGTTCTGCTCTACGGCGCGGTCCGCCTGCCGCAGCCGGCGCAGCTTGTTGTCGCGGCGCTCTGCATCGCGCTCGCCACCGCGGCGATCAACCTCGCCCCCGGCAACCCCTACCAGAGCGTGCCTTTGAAGCTCATCGCCGGCGGCGCGAGTCACTTCCTGAACTTCTCCGGCATCGTGCGCGCGCTCTCCGAGCTGTGGCCGCTGCTGGCGATCAGCTTTCTCCTCTACGCGCTGGCCGCCCGCCAGCATAAGTTATAATTTTGACGATGAGCTACTATCAGCGTCATGTCTTTTTCTGCTGCAACCAGCGCGAGGCGGGCGAGCAGTGCTGCAACAACAACGGCTCGCGGAAGATGCGCGATTACGCCAAGGACCGCGTGAAGAGCCTCAAGCTCTGCGGTCCCGGCAAGGTCCGCGTCAACCAGTCGGGCTGCCTCGACCGCTGCAAGGAAGGCCCGGTGGTGGTGGTCTATCCCGAGGCGGTGTGGTACACCTACGTGGACAAGGGGGACATCGACGAGATCATCAACGAGCATCTCGTCCACGGCCGCGTCGTCAATCGGCTGCGCATCTGAAAATCCGCAATGGGTCATGCGTAATGGGCGTTGAAGTCCGCCCGATGCCCGCATCGACGCTCGCGCGCGTCATGATCGCGGGCCCGGCGGGGAAAATCGAGACCGACGTCAACGACCCGGGCGAGCCGCGCAGCGGCATCGCGCTGATCGCGCACCCCAACCCGCTACAGGGCGGCGCCAAGGACAACAAGGTGGTGACCACGCTCGCCAAGACTTTTTTTGCGCTCGGCCATCTCGTGGCACGCCCCAATTTCCGCGGCGTCGGCGCTTCCGAAGGCGAGCACGACGAAGGTCGTGGCGAGACCGAGGACCTGCTCGCCGTCGCGGATCACCTGAAGCGGCAATACGGCGGCCTGCCCCTGGTCCTGGCAGGTTTTTCCTTCGGCGGCTTCGTGCAGTCACGGGTCGCGGAGCGCATGAAGGTGGAATGCCTGGTGCTGGTGGGGCCGGCGGTCGGCCGCTTTCCCACCGGGGCGGTACCGCCCGGCACGCTGGTGATACACGGCGAGCACGACGACGTGGTGCCGCTCGCAAGCGTGCTCGACTGGGCGCGCCCGCAGAATCTTCCCGTCGTGGTGGTGCCCGGCGGCGGGCATTTCTTCCACGGCCGGCTGAACCTTCTTTCCGACATCGTGCTGCGCCACTTCCAGCGCTAGCGGCCCGTGCGAGCCATGAACCACCTGCGCGTCTCCGGCCTGCGCAAGCGCTACGGCGAACAGGAAGTCGTCGCCGGCATCGATCTCGAGCTCCGGCCCGGCGAGTGCTTCGGCCTGCTCGGCCCCAACGGCGCCGGCAAGACCACGACCTTGCGGCTGTGCCTCGGCCTGATCGATCCGGACGGCGGCGAGATCGAGGTGCTGGGGCTGCCGGTGCCGGCGCGCGCGCGCGAGGCGCGGCGCAGGACCGGCGTCGTGCCGCAAGCCGACAACCTCGACCCCGATTTCACGGTCGAGGAGAACCTGCTGGTCTACGGCCGCTATTTCGGCTTGCGCCAGGCCGAGGCCCGCGCGAGGATACCCGCGCTGCTGGAATTCGCGGGCCTGAGCGCGCGCGCGGCCTCGCGCATCCAGACGCTGTCCGGCGGGATGAAAAGAAGGCTCACGCTCGCGCGCGCGCTGATCAACGATCCCGACCTGATCTTCCTCGACGAGCCCACCACCGGCCTCGATCCGCAGGCGCGCCATCTCATCTGGGAGCGGCTGCGCCAGCTCTTGAACCAGGGCAAGACCGTTTTCCTCACCACGCATTTCATGGACGAGGCCGAGCGGCTCGCCCACCGCCTCGCGATCATGGACCGCGGGCGCATCATCGCGCACGGCGCGCCGCGCGAGCTGATCGCGAAGCACATCGAGCCGCAGGTCGTGGAGGTCTACGGCGACGGCGCCGGGCGCTGGGCGCGCGAGTTCGGGCAGGCCCACAGCGAGCGCTGCGAGCAGACCGGCGAGACCATTTTCTGCTACACGCACGATGCCGATTCCCTGGTGCACCACCTGGATCAGCGCAGCGGGCTGCGCTACCTCCACCGTCCCGCCAACCTGGAGGATGTGTTCCTGAAGCTGACCGGCCGCGAGCTGCGGGATTGAACTGTAACTTATTGTTTTTATTTATATTTATGTTCAGATAGGAGCGATGGACCATGACCGCCAAAGCCTACGCCGTGCCCGCCTTCAGCCCGCGCCTGCTGCACGTGTGGCGCCGCAATTCCCTGGTGTGGCGCAAGCTCGCGATCCCCTCGATGCTCGGCAACCTCGCCGACCCCATGCTCTACATGCTGGGGCTGGGCTACGGCCTGGGCGCGATGCTCTCCGAGGTCGGCGGCATGCCGTACATCGCCTTCCTCGCGGCGGGCACGGTGTGCTCGAGCACCATGATGAGCGCCTCGTTCGAGGTGATGTACTCGGGCTTCTCGCGCATGCACGTGCAGAAGACGTGGGAGGCGATCATGAACGCGCCGGTGACGCTGGACGACGTGGTGCTCGGCGAGGTGGTATGGGCGGCGAGCAAGAGTTTCCTCTCCGGCATGGCGGTGCTCGCCGTTGCCTCGGCGCTCGGCCTCGTGCAATCGGCGCTGGCGCTGTGGGTGATCCCCGTCGTGTTCGTGACCGGACTCGCTTTCGCCGGCATGGGCCTCATCATGACGGCGTTCTCGCCCAGCTACGATTTCTTCATGTACTACTTCACGCTGGTGGTGACGCCCATGATGCTCGTGTGCGGCGTATTCTTCCCCGTCTCCCAGCTCCCCGCGCCGTTCCAGGTGGCGACGCAGGCGCTCCCCCTCACCCACGCGGTCGAACTCGCCCGTCCGCTCATGAACGGCGCGGTGCCCGGCGATATCGCGCTCCACCTGGCGGTGCTCGCGGCGTATGCGGTCGCAAGCTTTTATATCGCGCTGGTGCTGACCCGCCGCCGGCTGTTGAAGTAAAGTAGCGCCATGCTCTGGGTCAAGGCGCTGCACATCGTCTTCATGGTGACGTGGTTCGCCGGGCTGTTCTACCTGCCGCGCCTCTTCGTCTATCACGCCATGACGGAGGACGCCGCGGGGCGCGAGCGCTTCAAGGTGATGGAGCGCAAGCTCTACTACGGCATCATGACGCCGGGCGCGGTGCTGACCGTCGCGTTCGGGCTGTGGCTGTGGCTGGGCTACGGCAGCTCCGGCGCGTGGCTGCACGCCAAGCTCGCGCTGGTTGCCGTTCTCGTCGCCTATCACCTGTGGTGCGGCAAGCTGATCAGCGACTTCCAGCACGACCGCAACACGAAAAGCCATATCTGGCTCCGCTGGTTCAACGAGTTCCCGGTCGTCGTCCTGATCGCGGCCGTCATCCTCGCGGTCGTCAAACCGTTTTAGGGGGGATGACCCCCGCAAGGTCCGTCTTCGCCGCGCTCGGCCTCGCCGCGACGCTGCATTCCCTCCCCGCCCCGGCGGCGGAGGCGTTGATCGTCGTGCAGCGCTCCCCGCTCGCCGGGTTCCGGCATTACGACGGCCCGGAGGTATGGCAGGAGATGAAGGTGGGCGACCGGCTCGAACTCACGCGGGAGAGCGATAATCCGTATGATGCGGGCGCGATCCGCGTGGCATGGCGCGGCCGCAAATTGGGTTACGTGCCCCGCCGCGACAACGCAGCGGTCGCGCGCCAGATGGACCGCGGCGCGGCGCTGGAAGCGCGGATCACCGGGCTGAAGGAAAGCCGCAACCGCCGCGTGCGTATCGAGTTCGAAGTCGTCGTGCCGCTAGCTTCGCAAGGAAATAGTGAATAGGAAATAGTAAAATTATTCCCTATTTCCTATCCACTCGTCGGAGGCAGATATGAAATTCGGACGCTTCGGGCACCAGGGACGTGTTTTCTTCGGCGCCGTCGAAGGCGACCAGGTCACCGAGCTGGAAGGCCCGATTTTCGAGAACCACAAGATCACGTCGAAGAAGCATGCGCTATCCACGCTCAAGACCCTCGTGCCCTGCATGCCGCCGAACTTCTACTGCGCGGGGTTGAACTACGCCGCGCACATCGAGTGGGCCAACCGGCGCACCGGCGGCAACCGCAAGGCGCCGGAGAAGGCCGACATCGGCTACCGCTCCAACAACGCGCTCATCGCGACCGGGGAAGCGATCGTGATCCCCGCCGATTCGGTCGGGCCGGTGGAGTTCGAGGGGGAGCTCGTCGCCGTGATCGGCAAGAAAGCGCGCAACCTCTCCGAGAAGGACGCCCTCTCCTGCGTGCTCGGCTACACCCTCGGCAACGACGTGAGCGAGCGCGGCTGGCAGAAGCAGGACCGCACCCTGTGGCGGGCCAAGAACTGCGACACCTTCAAGCCGATGGGGCCGTTCATCGTCACCGGCCTCGACCCGATGAAGCTGACGGTTTCGATCCGCGTCAACGGCAAGCCGGCCGCCGAGTACGGCACGGACAAGATGCTGTTCTCCGCGCAGCACTACATCTCCCGGATCTCGAAGTACATGACGCTCCAGCCCGGCGACGTGGTGTGGCTCGGCACCGACGGCGCGACCGAGCCGGACTTAAAGGACGGCGACACGGTCGAGATCGCACAGAAGGACATCGGCGTGCTGCGAAACCCCGTCACCCGCGCCAAAGCTTGAAAGGCGAAAACTTCTTCGCCACGTGCCCGCGCGGGCTCGAGCAGGCGCTCGCGGCCGAACTCGCCGCGCTAAACGCGCGCGAGGTCAAGCCGGTGGACGGCGGCGTCGCTTTCGCGGGCGACCTCGCGCTGTGCTACGCCGCCAACCTGGAAAGCCGCGTCGCGAGCCGCGTGCTGTGGCGGGTCGGCGGCGCGCGCTACAGGAACGAGAACGATATCTACGAGCAAGCGCGCACCTTGCCCTGGCCGCGGTTGTTTGATGTGCGCCGCTCGATCCGCGTCAATGTCGCGGCAATCAAGTCGCCGCTGAAAAGCCTCGACTTCGCCACGCTGCGGGTGAAGGACGCGGTGTGCGACGCCTTTCGCGCCGCGCGCGGGAGCCGGCCCGACGTGGACACCGTGCGGCCCGACGTCCGCATCCACGCTTTCCTCACGCGCGACGAGGCGACTTTCTACCTCGACACTTCGGGCGAAGCGCTGTTCAAGCGCGGCTGGCGGACGAAGGCCGGCGACGCGCCGCTGCGCGAGAACCTCGCCGCCGGCATCCTCAAGCTCGCCGGCTGGTCGGCGCCCACGCCGCTCCTCGATCCGATGTGCGGCGGCGGCACCTTCCTCATCGAAGCGGCCATGATGGCGCTCGATGTCGCACCCGGGGATGGCAGGACTTTCGGCTTCGAGAAGCTGGAGAATTTCAATGAAAAACAATGGCTTACATTGAGAGACCGGGCACGGGCACGGCGGCAGCCCGCGCGCACGCTGCCGCTGCACGGAGCCGACAAGTCGGGCGCTGTCCTTCAGCTTGCGCGCGAAAACCTCACGACAACGGGACTCTCGGAAGCGGTGCGGTTGAAGCAGATGGACGTGCTCGACGGCGGCCCGCCGGCGGAATCCGGCATCATGGTCATGAATCCGCCCTACGGCGAGCGGCTGGGCGCAGCGGACGAGCTCGCGGCGTTCTATCCAAGGCTCGGCGACGCGCTGAAGCAGCGCTACGCCGGCTGGACCGCCTACATCCTTTCCGCGGACATGCAGCTACCCAAGCGGATCGGCCTCAAGGCTTCCCGGCGCACGCCTCTCTACAACGGCGCGCTCGAATGCCGGCTGTTCGAGTACCGGCTGGTGGCGGGAAGCCTGCGGCGCGGGAAACCCCGACCGGTGACGCAGTGACAAGGTGTTGAAGCGCAGAGAAACAGGCTCAGGTTCACTTCTCCGTTAGAAAAGTGGACCTGACCCCATTTCTCTTGATGAGAACGCGCGTGCCGCCGCGACGTTGACAGCGCCGTCGTCAACCGGCGACGTGCGCGCCGCGTTGGAGCGTACACACGGGCAGCGAGTGCCGCCCGCGATACCAACAATTCAACCGGAGGGAAGAACCATGGAAAAGGAAACGACGCTCAAGATCCTGAACGCCCTGGCAAACGGCGTGCACCCGGCGACCGGGGAGAAGTTCGGCGCCGACAGCCCGTACCAGCACCCCGACACCGTGCGCGCGCTGTTCGAGGCCGTGCGCGCGGTCGAGGGCGGCCCTGCGGACGCGGAGCGCAAGCCCGCGCCGCCGCAGAGCGGACCCGGGTCGCGCTGGAGCCCGGAGGAAGACGAGCGCCTCGCGGCGGCGTTCGACGCCGGCAGGACGGTGGACGAGCTTGCGCGCGCCCACAGCCGCAGCCGCGCGGCGATCGAGGCGCGGCTGGTGCGGCTCGGCAAAATGGACGCATCGGCGGTCACGACGCCGTTGCGCTATCCGCCGAAACCCGGTGGCAACCCGGCGCGGCAAGGCGCGTGACAGCAAAGGCAACGAAACCGCAGATGAACGCAAATGGACGCAGATTCGATGCCAACCAGAAACCAATCTGGAAGTTGTTCTTGATTGCCGGCGTTAATCAGCGTTTATCTGCGGTTGCCTTCTAGCCACCCGCCAGGGCGCGGACGATCAGCGACACGCCGATCAGCAGCAGCACCGCGGCCACGACCCGCAGCACGGCCTCGCGTGAGATGCGGCCGTGGATGCGGTTGCCGAGCCACAGGCCGGCGAGCGCGAACGGCAGCAGCACGGCGAAGCCGGCCAGCCGGTCGGCGAGCATGAGCCCGCTTGCCGTGAACACCAGCGCGCGGATCGAGACCGAAAAGATCACCATATTCGAGAGTGTCGCGCGGAACGCGAGCTTGCCCGGCATCCGCCGCGAGAGATAGATCGCATACGGCGGCGCGCCGATGCCGAACAGCGTGCCGAGGGCGCCGCCGGTGAAACCGGCCACCGGTGCCCAGCCCTGCCCGATCATCTTCACCGTCCCGCCCTGCTTGAGCGAATAGAGGCCGTAGGCGAGCAGGAACACCCCGAAAGCGGCGATGACCGCCTGCCGCGGCAGGTTGACGAGCAGCGTGACCCCCAGCACCGCGCCGATCAGGCAGGCGGGCACCATCAGCTTCAGCTCGGACTTGTCGGACTCGCGCGAGAAGCGCACGCCGAGCGCCAGCGCCGCCGATACGTCGAGCAGCGTACACATCGGCAGCACGAAATCGAGCGGCAGGAAGTGCGACAGGACCGGCACGGTGAACAGCGCCGCGCCGAACGCCGAGATGCCGAACACCACGTACGCCGCCGCGACTACCGCCGCGGCAATAGCGAAGGTCGGGAGATCGAAGGGGATGGTCATGTACGAAAAAAGCGCCGGCGCAGTACTCCGCGCCCGGCGCTTGATCCGGACCGTGCCGAGTCAGACGACCTGGAGGTGGTCGATGCCGGTCGAGAGGTCCCGGTCCTTCGCTTCCTTGCCGTGGAGCTTGATCATCAGGCGTAGCTCGTTGACCGAATCCGCGTTTCTCAGCGCGTCTTCGTAGCTGATCGACCCGTTCTCGTAGAGCTCGAACAGGTGCTGGTCGAAGGTCTGCATGCCGAGCTCGCGCGACTTTTTCATGATTTCCTTGATCTCGTGCACCTCGCCCTTGAAGATCAGGTCGGAGATCAACGGCGAGTTGAGCAGGATCTCGATCGCCGCCGCCCGCCCCTTGCCGTCCTTCTTCGGGATCAGCCGCTGCGAGACCAGCGCCCGGATGTTGAGCGACAGGTCCATCAGCAGCTGCGCCTTGCGCTCCTCGGGGAAGAAATTGATGATGCGGTCGAGCGCCTGGTTGGCGCTGTTGGCGTGCAGCGTGCCCATCGCCAGGTGGCCGGTCTCGGCGAACGCGATCGCGTGCTCCATCACGTCGCGGTCGCGGATCTCGCCGATCAGGATCACGTCGGGCGCCTGGCGCAGGGTGTTCTTCAGCGCCGCCGCCCACGAATCGGTGTCCACGCCGACTTCGCGCTGCGTGATCACGCAGTTCTTGTGCTCGTGCACGTACTCGACCGGGTCCTCGATGGTGATGATGTGGCCGTAGCTGTTCTCGTTGCGGTAGCCGATCATCGCCGCCATCGACGTCGACTTGCCCGAGCCGGTGCCGCCGACGAAGATGATCAGCCCGCGCTTGGTCATGACGATGTCCTTCAACACCGGCGGCAGGTTCAGGTCCTCGAATTTCGGGATGGTGGTGGTGATGGTCCGCAGCACCATGCCGATCCGCCCCTGCTGCACGAAGGCGTTGACGCGGAAACGGCCGATGCCGCCGGGGTTGATCGCGAAATTGCACTCCTTGGTGGCCTCGAATTCGCCCGCCTGCTTGTCGCTCATCATGGCGCGGGTAATCTCGGCCGTGTGCTGCGGCGTGAGCTGCTGGTTGGCGACCGGCGTCATCTTGCCGTCGAGCTTGATCGCCGGCGGATAGCCCGCGGTGATAAAGAGGTCGGAGGCCTTCTTCGCCACCATCGCCTTCAGCAGATCGTGCATGAATTTGACTGCCTGGTCTCTTTCCATGCTGCTCTCCTACACTGGATTCCCGACGGTGAAGCTTACTTGAAGTTGTCCTTGTTTGCCGCCTTGGTACGCGCCTCGTCAACCGAGATGACGTTGCGCTTCAACAGGTCCTGCAGGTTCTGGTCGAGTGTCTGCATGCCGTACTGCTGGCCGGTCTGGATCGCCGAATACATCTGCGCCACTTTCGCCTCGCGGATCAGGTTGCGGATCGCCGGGGTGCCGACCATGATCTCGTGCGCCGCGACGCGGCCGCTGCCGTCCTTGGTCTTCAACAGCGCCTGCGAGATCACCGCGCGCAGGGACTCCGACAGCATCGCGCGCATCATTTCCTTTTCCTCGGCCGGGAACACGTCGATGATCCGGTCGATGGTCTTCGCGGCGGAACTCGTATGCAGCGTGCCGAACACCAGGTGGCCGGTTTCGGCGGCGGTCATCGCGAGGCGTATGGTTTCCAGATCGCGCATCTCGCCGACCAGGATCACGTCCGGGTCCTCGCGCAAGGCGCTCCGCAGCGCATTGCTGAAGGACAGCGTATGGGGCCCGACCTCGCGCTGGTTGATCAGGCATTTCTTGGATTCGTGCACGAACTCGATCGGATCCTCCACCGTCAGGATGTGGCCGTGCTCGTTTTCGTTCTTGTGATTGACCATTCCCGCCAGCGTCGTTGACTTGCCGGAACCGGTCGGACCGGTCACCAGCACCACGCCGCGCGGCTGGTCGGCGAGCTCGGCGAAGATTTTGGGCGCCTTGAGGTCCTCCAGCGACAGGATCTTGGAGGGGATGGTCCGCATCACCGCCGCGGCGCCGCGCTGCTGCACGAAGGCGTTGACGCGGAAGCGCGCGAGGTTGGGGATCGCGAACGAGAAGTCGCACTCGAGGTTTTCCTCGTAGAACTTGCGCTGGCCGTCGTTCATGATGTCGTAGACCATCGCGTGCACGTCCTTGTGCTCCATCGCCGGCAGGTTGATGCGGCGGATGTCGCCGTGCACGCGGATCATCGGCGGCAGGCCGGACGAGAGGTGCAGGTCGGAGGCCTTGTTCTTGACGACAAACGCTAGCAGTTCGGAGATGTCCATGATAATTTCCCCAGCAGTCGTGAAAAGTCGGGAGCGGCAGGCAAGGTACTGATTTTACACCTACGCCCCACGCTGCACGCCGCGCAAAATTATGGCCACAATCGCCGCCAACTTGCAAGCCGTACAGGAGCGCATCGCGCGCGCGGCGGCGGCGGCTGGACGGCGCGCTGATGAGATCGCGCTGGTGGCGGTGAGCAAGACCTTCCCCGCCGCGCGCATCGCGGAAGCCCACGCCGCGGGACAGCGGGTTTTCGGCGAAAATCACTTGCAGGAGGCTGTGGAGAAAATCACGCTGCTCGCGCATTTGCCCCTGGAATGGCACTTCATCGGCCCGATCCAGAGCAACAAGACGCATCCGCTCGCCCGACAGTTCCAGTGGGTGCACAGCGTGGAGCGCGGGAAGATCGCGCAGCGGCTGAGCGACGCGCGGCCGGAAGGGCTGCCGCCGCTCGACGTCTGCATCCAGGTCAACGTCAGCGGCGAAGCGAGCAAGAGCGGGGTCGCGCCCGGCGAGGAAGCCCGGCTGGCGGAGGCGATCGCGCGCCTGCCGCGCCTCAGGCTGCGCGGGCTGATGGCGATACCCGAGCCGACGCCGGACGCCGCGCTCCAGCGCCGCCGCTTCGCGCTGCTGCGCGAGCTGAAGGAAAAGCTCGCTGCGCGCGGTCACCCGCTCGACACGCTGTCCATGGGCATGTCGGACGATCTCGAGGCGGCGATCCTGGAAGGCGCGACCCTGGTGCGCGTCGGCACCGCGATCTTCGGCCAGAGGCAGAAGGCGTAATATTCGCTCATGAATATCACCTTCATCGGCGGCGGCAACATGGCGAGCGCCATCATCGGCGGCTTGCTCAAGAAGAGGTGGCCGGCGAGAGCGATCAAGGTCGTGGAGGTCGTCGCGCCCGCGCGCGCGCGGTTGGAGAGCGAGTTCAAAGTCAAGACTTACCCCGCCATCACCTCCGAAGCCGTGAAATCGGACTGCATCGTGCTTGCCATCAAGCCACAGCAGATGCACGAGGTCACGGTACAGCTCGGGCCGTATCTGTCCTCCCGACAGATTGTGCTGTCCATTGCAGCGGGGATTCGACTCAATGACCTGGCGCGCTGGCTCGGCAACCGGGATTACATCCTGGTGCGCGCCATGCCGAATACACCGGCGCTGATCGGCGCCGGTATCACTGGACTCGCCTTTTACAGCTTTCCGCCCAAACCGACCCTGGCAACCGAGAAACGCAAGACGATCGAAACGATCATGAGCGCGGTCGGGGCGGTTTTCTGGGTCCGTGGTGAAGAAGACATGGATGCAGTTACCGCCGTATCCGGCAGCGGTCCAGCGTATGTGTTTTATTTCATTGAAGCTTTGGAGCAAGCTGCCAAGGAACTGGGGCTTTCGCCAGAAACCGCTCAAAAGCTCGCGTTGGAAACTTTCTCTGGCGCCGCGCGCCTTGCACTCATGAGCAAAGACCCGGTTACCGCTCTTCGCGAGCGCGTCACTTCGAAGGGCGGCACCACTGAACGCGCACTGAAATCTATGGAGACGGATCGGGTCAAAGAAGCCATCGTGCGCGCCGCGCGCGCCGCCGCCGAGCGCTCCCGCGAGTTGGGTGACGAATTCGGAAAGGACTGAGGCGTGCTCTCCGGCGCGCTGATCTTTCTCGTCAATACCGTGTTCGGCCTGTTCACGGTCGCGCTGCTGCTGCGCTTCTACCTGCAGTGGGCGCGCGCCTCGTACCGCAACCCGGTCTCGGAATTCCTGGGCGCGCTCACGGATTTCATGGTGCGGCCGGCGCGGCGCGTGATCCCCGGCTGGTGGGGGCTCGACCTCGCGTCGCTCGTGCTGGCCTGGCTCGCGCAGATGCTGGAGCTCATCATCGTGATGCAGATCCGGGGGTACACCCCGGATTCCCTGGCCGGGACAGCCTTCGCAGCGCTGATATTGATGGCGGCGGTGATGCTCGCCAAGATCGGGCTCTATATCGTGATGGTCGCGGTCATCGTCCAGGCGGTGCTTACCTGGTTCAACCCATACAGCCCGCTGATGCCGTTGCTGAACGGCATGACGCGCCCTTTTCTCCGCGTGTTCCAGCGGCTGGTACCGCCGGTCGGCAACGTGGACCTGTCGCCGCTGTTCGTGATCGTGGTCATACAGCTGCTGCTGATGCTGCCGGTCGCGTACCTCGAAGTTTCCGTGGCACGTCTTTTCACATGAGGATGATGTCGAACTGCTCCTGGTGGTAGGCGGTCTCGACCTGCAGCGACACCGGCTTGCCGATGAAATCCGAGAGCATGGCGAGCGACTGGGATTCCTCGTCGAGAAACATGTCTATCACCGGCTGCGAGGCGAGAATGCGGAATTCGCGCGCGTTGAACTGGCGGGCCTCGCGCAGCAGATCCCGCAGGATGGCGTAGCACACGGTCTGCGGGGTCTTCAGCCGGCTGCGGCCTTCGCAGACCGGGCACGGCTCGCACAGCACGTGCGCCAGCGATTCGCGCGTGCGCTTGCGCGTCATCTCCACCAGCCCCAGCTGGGTGAAGCCGTTCACCGTCATGCGCGTGCGGTCGCGCGCGAGGGCCTTGCGGAACTCGTTCAACACGGCGTTGCGGTGCTCCTCGCTGTCCATGTCTATGAAATCCACGATGATGATGCCGCCGATGTTCCGCAGCCGCAGCTGGCGTGCGATCACCTGCGCCGCCTCGAGATTGGTCTTGAAGATGGTGTCATCGAAGCTGCGCCCGCCGACGAAGCCGCCGGTGTTGACGTCGATCGTGGTGAGCGCCTCGGTCTGGTCGATGACGAGGTAGCCCCCGCTCTTCAGCTCCACGCGCCGGGCGAGCGCCTTCTCGATCTCGTCCTCCACCCCATAGAGATCGAACAGGGGGCGCTCCCCGCGGTAATGCTCGACCCGTTCCGCGACGTTGGGGGTGTAGTCCTGGCCGAAATCGAGCATCCTTTGATAGGTTTCGCGTGAATCCACCAGGATGCGCATCGTTTCGTCGTGCACGAAATCGCGCAGCACCCGCAGGCTCAGGTTGAGATCCTGATAGAGGGGCGTCAGCGGCGCCGCGGCGCCGGCCTTGTCCCGGATACCGCCCCACAACCGCCGCAGGTAATCGATGTCGGACTTGAGCTCGCGGTCGGAAGCGGTTTCCGCCATGGTGCGGATGATGTAGCCGCCCTTCTCGTCCGGCGGCAGCTGCTGCTGGAGTTTCACGCGCAGATGCGCACGCTCCCCCTCGTCCTCGATGCGCTGCGAGATCCCGATGTGCGACTCCTGCGGCAGATAAACCAGGAGACGCCCGGCGATCGAGATCTGGGTCGACAGCCGCGCGCCCTTGGTGCCGATCGGGTCCTTCACCACCTGCACCATCAGGTTCTGGCCCTCCGCGATCAGCTTCTCGATCGGCACCGCGGCCTCGCCGTTCTGGCGGCCGCCCCAGATGTCCGTGACGTGCAGGAACGCGGCGCGCCCGCCGCCGATGTCCACGAACGCGGACTGCATGCCGGGCAGCACGCGGATCACGCGCCCCATGATGATGTCGCCGACCAGCCCGCGCGCGGAAGCGCGCTCCACGTGCACTTCCTGCGTGACGCCCTGCTCGATCACGGCGACGCGCGTCTCCTGCGGAGTGACGTTCACCAGGATTTCCTCGGTCACGGCCATGGCGGATTCACAACACGGAGACGCCGAAGCGTTGCAGGAGCTCGATGGTCTCCGCGAGCGGCAGCCCCATGATACCGGAATAGCTTCCCGCGATCCGCGTGACGAACGAGCCCGCCCTGCCCTGGATGGCGTAGGCGCCCGCCTTGTCGAGCGGCTCGCTGCTGGCGACGTAGCGCCGGATCTCGTCATCGGACAGCTCACGGAACCACACGCTCGAGACCGAGATCTGCGTTTCGACCTGCTCCCGCAGCACGACCGCAACGGCCGTCAGCACCTGGTGCTCGCGGCCCGAAAGCGCGCGCAGCATGCGCGCCGCATGCTCCGGGCCTTCCGGCTTGCCGATGATGCCTTCGTCGAAGACGATGCTGGTATCGGCGGCCAGCGCCGGTTTCTGCGGCAGCCCGCGCTGCGCGATCTGGAACGCCGCCCCTTTCGCCTTGGCGGCGGCGATGCGCAGGGCATGCACGCCCGGAGATTCGTCCGGCAGGGGCGTCTCATCCACGTCCACGCCGCGCCGCAGGTCCTCGCGCAGCAGCAGCAGCTCGAACGGCACGCCGATCTGCTTCAGCAGCTCCCGGCGGCGCGGGCTGCGCGAAGCGAGATAGATGCGCTTGTCGCTGATGCTCATGCCCCGCCCGTTACTCCCTGTGATACGGGTGATTGTGCAATATCGAATGCGCCCGATAAAGCTGCTCGGCGAGGACGACGCGCGCGAGTCCGTGCGGCAAGGTGAGCGGCGACAGCGCCCAGGTGAAATCCGCCGCCTGTTTCACGGCCGCAGCGAGCCCGTCGGCGCCCCCGATAATGAACGCGGCATCGCGACCGTCCTGCCGCCAGCGCGCGATCCGCCGCGCCAGCTCCGCCGTCTCGATGAGAGCACCGCGCTCATCGAGCACGACCTTCATGCATCCCCGCGGCAGCGCGGCAAGGATGCGTTCGCCTTCCGCCTCGAGCGCGCGCCTGGCGCCGCCGGTCCGCGACGCGGGCTTGAGCGCGATGAGCTCGATGCGGCCTTTGCGCGGCATGCGGCCCGCATATTCGCCAAAACCGGCTTCCACCCAGGCCGGCATCCGGTGGCCGACCGCCACCACGAGGAACTTCATGCCGGACGGCCGCCGTCAGGAAGCAGCGGTTCCGCGCGCGCGCCGCCGGCGCGTGCGCGGCGGCGGCGCCCACAGTTCTTCAAGGTTGTAGTACTTGCGGGTTGCGTGCTGCATGATGTGGACGACGACCGAACCGAGATCGACCAGGATCCATTCGCCTGCTTGTTCCCCTTCCACGCCATAGACGCCGGCGCCGAGCGCCTTGAGCTTTTCCTGAACGTGACTGGAAAGCGCCTTGCTCTGGCGGGCGGAATCGGCGCTCGCGATGATCATCCTGTCGAACAAAGGCGTCATGCGCTTCACGTCGAGCACCACGACGTCGCGCGCCTTGATGTCATCCAGCGCCGCAACCGTGGCCTTGGTGAGCTTGTCCAGTCCCATCTACCCCTTAGGAATACAGTCTACGCGCTTGAATATAATCGAGAACCGCGCCAGGGAGCAAATAACGCGGGCTCGCGCCCGCGCGCAGCATGTCGCGGATCGCGGTCGCCGAGATGTCGAGGGCGGTGAACGCCACGACGGCGATGCCCCCCGCGGGCGAGAGATGGATGGAAAGCGGTTGCTGCATGAGCCGCGCCGAGTACTCGCGCGCCAGCGGCTGCGGCATGCGTTCGCTCCAGCGCTCGACCGGGAATCCGGGACGGTGGGCGACCACCACGTGCGCCAGCCCGAACAACTCATGCCAGCGATGCCAGGTCGCGAATTCGAGGAAAGCATCCGCCCCGACGAGCAGCGCGAGCGGGCGCGCGCCGCCCGCTTCCACGCGCAATTCGGAGAGTGTGTCGAACGTGTAGCCGGGACCGGCGCGCCGCGATTCGCGCTCGTCCACCTTGAACCGCGCGTTGCCCGCCGTCGCGAGGCGCGCCATTTCCAGGCGGTGCTCCGGGCTGACGCGAGGCGCGCTGCGGTGCGGCGGCGTGCCGCTGGGAATGAAGCGCACCTCGTCGAGCTTGAGCGCCCCGGCGAGCTCCTCCGCCAGGCGCAAGTGTCCGTAATGGACCGGATCGAAGGTGCCGCCGAGGACGCCGATGGGAGCGGAGCTGCTCAAAGTACCAGGCGACGGATATCGGAGAGGACGGAGCTCAGGAGGGAGATGAAGCGCGCGCCCTGCGCGCCGTCTATCACGCGGTGATCGTACGATACCGAGAGCGGCAGCATCGTGCGCGGGGCGAATGCCTTGCCGTTCCACACCTGGCGCATGACCGCCTTGCCCACGCCGAGGATCGCGACTTCCGGCGCATTGATGATGGGCGTGAAGTAGGTGCCGCCGATGCCGCCCAGGCTGGAGATGGAAAAGCACCCGCCCTGCAGGTCGGCGGGCGAGATCTTGCCGGCGCGCATGCGCGCGCTGACTTCACCGAGCTCTCTTGCGAGCTCCATCAGGCCCTTCTTGTCCACGTCGCGGATCACCGGCACCACCAGGCCGTTGGGGGTGTCCACGGCCACGCCGACGTGGAAATACTGCTTGAGGACCAGGCTCTCCCCGTCCGCGGAGAGCGAGGCATTGAATTCAGGGCATTGCTTCAGCGCCACCACCACCGCCTTCAGGAGGAAACAGAGGATCGTGAAGCGTACGCCCTGCTTCTTCGCCTCCTCGACCTGGACCTTGCGGAATCCCTCGAGCTCGGTGATGTCGGCTTCGTCCTGCTGCGTGATGTGGGGGATGGAAACCCAGTTGCGGTGGAGGTTGGCGCCCGAGAGCTTCTTGATGCGGGACAGCGGCTGCGTCGTGACCGGGCCGAACCTGGCGAAATCCACCTGCGGCGGCGGCGGAAGGGCGAGGCCCAGGCCTCCTTCCGCGCCGTGCGGGCGCGCGAGCTCGCCCTTGACGTAGCTCTGCACGTCTTCCTTGAGCACGCGCTCCTTGGGACCGCTGCCTTTCACGCGCCCGAGGTCCACTCCCAGCTCGCGCGCGAAGCGCCGCACCGAGGGACTCGCGTGCGCGCGCGAGAAGCCGGTTTCGTCCACCCCCCCTTCCATCCCCCCCTTGGCAAGGGGGGGAGATGGGGGGGTAGCAGGCACAGGCTGCGGCGCGGCTGCGGGCGGTGCGGCCGGAGCCGCGGCAGGTTTCTGCGGCGCTGCGGGCGATGCAGGCGCAGCCGGTCCGGCCGCCGCGCCGGCCGCATTCGCCTCCAGCGTCAGCACCAGCGCCCCTTCGGATACCTTGTCGCCGACCTTGACCTTGATCTCCTTCACCACGCCGGCGGCGGGCGAAGGCACTTCCATGGTCGCCTTGTCCGACTCCAGCGTGAGCAGTGAATCCTCGGCTTTCACCGCGTCGCCCGGCTTGACCAGGACCTCGATCACCGGGATGTTCTTGAAGTCCCCGATGTCGGGAACCTTGACTTCTATAACG
>JACOVL010000030.1 GCA_016177355.1 Betaproteobacteria bacterium
GGACATGACGCGGCTCATGACCGCGGCGCTCGACGCCGGCAGCCAGGCGGCGAGCGAGTCGGCGGATGAAGTGGTGATCTCCGGCGGGCGCAACCTGCTCGACTCGCAGGACCTGTCCTCCAACATCGTCAACCTGAGAAAGCTGTTCGAGCTGTTCGAGCGCAAGACCGGGCTGCTGCAGCTGCTCGACGCATCGAGCCGCGCCCAGGGCGTGCAGATCTTCATCGGCGGCGAGTCCGGCGTCGCGCCGCTCGACGAGTGCAGCGTCGTCACCGCCCCCTACGAGGTGGACGGCCAGGTGGTGGGCACGGTGGGCGTGATCGGCCCCACGCGCATGGCCTACGAGCGCGTGATCCCGATCGTGGACATTACCGCCAAGCTGCTCTCCGGCATGCTGACCCAGCGCTGAGCGGTGCCTCCAGAGCCCCCCTATACGCACGGCGTCGAGCCCCGGATCGGGGTGCTGCTCGTCAACCTCGGCACGCCGGATGCGCCCACGCCCGCGGCGGTGCGCGCCTACCTGAGGGAATTCCTCTCCGATCCGCGGGTGGTCGAGATCCCGGCCATTCTCTGGCAGCCGATCCTGCGGCTCATCGTGCTGCCCCTGCGGTCCGGCGCCTCGGCGCAGCGCTACGCGCAGGTCTGGATGAGCGAGGGCGCGCCGCTCAAGGTCCACACCGCGCGCCAGGCGACGCTGCTGCGCGGCTACCTCAGCGAGCGCGTGAAGCTGCCGCTCACCGTGGATTACGCGATGCGCTACGGCACGCCCTCCATCCCCGACAGGCTGCGCGAGATGAAGTCCCTGCGCTGCGACCGTATCCTGCTGGTGCCGCTCTACCCGCAATATTCCGCCGCCACGACGGCGACCGCCCTCGACGCCGTTTTCGGCTGCCTCGAGGCCATGCGCAACGTGCCGGCGCTGCGCAGCATCACGCGCTTCCACGACCATCCCGGCTACATCGCGGCGCTGGCCCAGAGCGTGCGCGACCACTGGATGAGGAACCGCCGCGGCGACATGCTGGTCGTGAGCTTCCACGGCATGCCGCGCGCGACGCTCGCGAAAGGCGATCCCTACCACTGCGAATGCCAGAAGACCGGGCGGCTGCTGGCGGAAGCGCTGGCGCTGAAGCCGGAGCAGTACCGCATCTCGTTCCAGTCGCGCTTCGGCGGCGCGGAGTGGCTGAAGCCCTACACCGCCGAGGTGCTCGCCGAGCTCGGCCGGCAGAAGATCGGGCGCGTGGACGTGATCTGCCCCGGCTTCGTCGCCGACTGCCTCGAGACGCTGGAAGAGATCGCGATCGCAGGCAAGAGCATCTTCTTGAGCGCGGGCGGGCGCGAGTTCCATCACATCCCCTGCTTGAACGAGCGCGACGACTGGATCCACGCGCTCACCGACCTGGTGGCGACGAACCTGCTCGGCTGGACGGGAACGGCCTCGAACGAAGAGCTGGAAATGTCCCGCCTGCGCGCGCTCGCCATGGGCGCGCAGAGTTGAAACTATAATAATATCAAAGAGTTATACTTTAACCTTGGCCCTTGAATTGCCCCCTTTGGGCCCCATGTTCAGACCGTTATGCAGAACGAACCCGTGCCGGACGCGCCCGACGCCGGCGCCCTCCAGGAAGCTGAGGCCGCCCCGCCGGCGGCTTCCGCTACGCTGCCGGCTGAAGCCGATCCGCTGCTGAAGGCCGAAACCGAGGCGCGCGAGCACTACGACGCCTGGCTGCGCGCCAAGGCCGAGACCGACAACGTGCGCAAGCGCGCGCAGGCCGAGATCGCCGCCGCCCACAAGTTCGCGGTGGAGAATTTCAGCGCCGAGCTGCTCGCGGTGAAGGACAGCCTGGAAGCCGCGCTCGCGGCCGAGAACGCGACCGTGGACGGCATGAGAAGCGGCGCCGAGCTGACGCTCAAGCAATTGAACAGCGCGTTCGAGAAATTCAACCTCGCCGAGATCGATCCGCTCGGCGCGAAATTCGACCCGCGCCGGCACCAGGCGATCGGCACGGTGGACTCGGAGGCCGAGCCCAACACCGTGGTGCGGGTGCTGCAGAAAGGCTACCTCCTGCACGACCGGGTGATACGCCCCGCCCTGGTGACGGTGGCGAGGCCCAAAGGCGTTGAAAATTGAGGCGTTACCCCCATATCCGGGTTATCACGGATCGTTCAGGATCATTAACGAGGTAGCACATGGCCAAGATCATAGGCATCGACCTGGGAACCACCAACTCGTGCGTGGCCGTGATGGAAAACGGCCAGCCCAAGGTGATCGAGAATTCCGAAGGCTCCCGCACCACGCCTTCCATCGTCGCCTACATGGAAGACGGCGAGATCCTGACCGGCGCGCCGGCCAAGCGCCAGGCGGTCACCAATTCCAGGAACACGCTCTACGCGGTGAAGCGCCTGATCGGCCGCCGCTACGCCGACGCCGAAGCGCAGAAGGCGGTCAAGGTGGTGCCGTACCGGATCACCGAGGCCCCGAACAAGGACGCGTGGGTCGAGGTGCGCGGCAAGAAGATGGCGCCGCCCGAGATCTCGGCGCAGGTGCTGATCAAGATGAAGAAGACCGCCGAGGACTACCTCGGCGAGCCGGTCACCGAGGCGGTGATCACGGTGCCCGCGTATTTCAACGACTCGCAGCGCCAGGCGACCAAGGACGCCGGCCGCATCGCGGGCCTCGACGTGAAGCGCATCATCAACGAGCCGACCGCGGCCGCGCTCGCGTTCGGCCTCGACAAGCAGGAGAAGAAGGACCGCAAGATCGCGGTCTACGACCTGGGCGGCGGCACGTTCGACATTTCGATCATCGAGATTGCCAACGTCGAGGGCGAGCACCAATTCGAGGTGCTCTCCACCAACGGCGACACCTTCCTCGGCGGCGAGGACTTCGACCAGCGCCTGATCGATCACCTGTGCGACGAGTTCAAGAAGGAGTCGGGCCTCGACCTGCGCAAGGACGTGCTCGCGCTGCAGCGCCTGAAGGACGCGGCCGAGAAGGCCAAGATCGAGCTTTCATCGAGCGCGCAAACCGAGATCAACCTGCCCTACATCACGGCCGACCAGTCCGGGCCGAAGCATCTGGCGATCAAAGTGACGCGCGCCAGGTTCGAGAGCCTGGTCGAGGACCTGATCGAGAAGACCATCGAGCCGTGCCGCGTCGCGATCAAGGACGCGGGCATGAAAGCCGGCGACATCTCCGACGTGATCCTGGTGGGCGGCCAGACGCGCATGCCCAAGGTGCAGGAGAAGGTGAAGGAATTCTTCGGGCGCGAGCCGAGGAAGGACGTCAACCCCGACGAGGCGGTGGCGGTCGGCGCCGGCATCCAGGCCGGCGTGCTGAAGGGCGACGTCAAGGACGTGCTGCTGCTCGACGTCACGCCCCTCTCGCTCGGCATCGAGACGCTCGGCGGCGTGATGACCAAGCTGATCCAGAAGAACACCACCATCCCGACCAAGGCGCAGCAGGTGTTCTCGACCGCCGAGGACAGCCAGACCGCGGTCACCATCCACGTGCTGCAGGGCGAGCGCGAGATGGCGCGCGGCAACAAGAGCCTCGGCCAGTTCAACCTGACCGACATCCCGCCGGCGCCGCGCGGCATGCCGCAGATCGAGGTCGCTTTCGACATCGACGCGAACGGCATCCTGCACGTCTCCGCCAGGGACAAGGCGACCGGCAAGGAGAACAAGATCAAGATCCAGGCCTCGAGCGGCCTCACCGAGGAAGAGATCAAGCGCATGGTGAGGGACGCGGAGGAGAACGCCGAGGAAGACCGCAAGGCGCACGAGCTGGTGGAAGCGCGCAAC
>JACOVL010000085.1 GCA_016177355.1 Betaproteobacteria bacterium
CCCTTGATCTCGGGGTTCGCCAGCAGCGATTTCATGTCCGGCGCGGCGGGCACGCCGAATTCCTGCTGGAACGTCCGGCGCTTTTCCTCCGAGCGGCTGTAGCCGGCGACGATCCTGATCTTGCCGGACTGCGCCGCTGCGCGCGCGAGTACCCTCGCCCAGCGGCCGAGGCCGACAATGCCGACTTTTACAGGCTGCGGGCTCACGGCAGGGAATCTCCTCGATGGCGGCGATGCGGGCTTGGTAAGAACCGTATTATACGGCTAGCAGGCCGCCGCGCCCGCGCTCATCCCCGCCGGAAGTTGCCGGCGAGCCCGAGATTGCGACGGCGCGGCGGATCGTCTAATGTGTGGCCTTTTCCCGCTTGATAACCGACGGCCGGGGATCATGAAGAGCGACCTCAAACTCGACATCTTTCCGCACATCCTTCCGCGGGTTTTCTTCGAGCGCGTGAAGGGGTTCGCCGCGACCAACCCCGCGCTCGCGGCGTCCATCAAGCGCTGGCTCAAGATCCCGATGCTGTGGGACCTCGAGGCGCGCCTGCGCATGATGAAGGAATTCAAGGGCTACAGGCAGGTGCTCACGCTGTCGCTGCCGGCGATCGAGTTCCTCGCCGGGCCGGAGGAGTCGCCGGCGCTCGCGCGCCTCGGGAACGAGGGCATGGCGGAGATCGTCGCGCGGTATCCGGACCAGTTTCCCGCGTTCGTCGCGTCGCTGCCGATGAACAACGTGCCGGCCTCGCTCGCCGAGATGGACTACGCCATCAGGAAGCTCGGCGCGAAGGGCATCCAGGTCTTCACCAACGTCAACGGCCGCCCGCTCGACGAGCCGGAGTACTTTCCCATCTTCGAGCGCTGCGTGAAAACATTCGACCTGCCGGTCTGGCTGCACCCGGTGCGCACCGCGAAATTCGCCGACTACCCGGGCGAGGCGAAATCCAAGTACGAGATCTGGTGGCTGTTCGGCTGGCCGTACGAGACCAGCGCGTGCATGGCGCGCATCGTGTTCTCGGGCATGCTGCAGAAGCTGCCGGAGATGAAGGTCATCACGCACCACCTGGGCGCGATGGCGCCGTTCCTGGAGGCGCGCATCGGGCTCGGCATGGACCAGATGGGCGCGCGCACGTCCGACGAGGATTACGGCGCGCTGCTGAAGCGGCTGGGCAAGCGGCCGCTC
The DNA here is from genome assembly GCA_016177355.1 of Betaproteobacteria bacterium. Taxonomy (GTDB): domain Bacteria; phylum Pseudomonadota; class Gammaproteobacteria; order Burkholderiales; family SG8-41; genus SG8-41. The sequence goes on from JACOVL010000085.1 coordinate 1,177, forward strand.
GATTACTTCAAGATGTTCTACGGCGATACGTCGGTCAACGGCTCGGCCTCCGCGATCCGCTGCGGCCTCGATTTCTTCGGCGCCGACCGCGTGCTGTTCGGCACCGACTGCCCGTTCGATCCCGAGGGCGGGCCGACGTTCATCCGCGAGACCATCCGCGCGCTGGATACGCTCAAGCTCCCGGAAGCCGTCGAGAGCAAGGTGTACCACGGCAACGCCATGCGGATGCTGAGGCTGCACCTGGCCCTGTCGCCCGGGGGAAAAGCCGGGGCGAACCCGCGAGCGCGCCGATGAAATCCTGCTGGATCAACGTCGTCGGCGGCGGCACCACGCTCGAGTTCCGCGACGTGCCGGTGCCGCAGCCCAAGCCGGGCGAGATCGTCGTGCGCGTCCATGCGGCCGCGTTGAACCGCGGCGAGGTGATCGCGGACATCGGCCTGCTCAAGTCGGGCGAAGCGAAACCCTTCGGCATCGACACGGCGGGCGTCGTGCATGCCGTCGGCGAGGGCGTCACCGGCCTCAAGGCGGGCGACCGCGTCATGGGCCGCGGGCGCGGCGCGTTTTCCGAATACGCCGTGCTGCCGGCGCACCAGGCGATACCGATTCCCGCGCCGTTGAGCTGGGAGCAGGCGGCATCAATTCCTTTAGTATTTTCAACGGCTTATGAGTTAGTTTTCCCTTACGGCAAGCTGCAGAAGGGTGAGACGCTGCTGGTCGTGGGGGCCGCCTCGGGCGCGGGCGTCGCCTGCGTGCAGATCGCCAAGCGCGTGGTCGGCGCGACGGTGATCGGTACCAGCGGCTCGAAAGACAAGCTCGCGAAGCTTGCGACGCTCGGCCTCGACGTTGGCGTCGAGACGCGCGGCGCGAATTTCGCGGCGAAGGTGAAGGAGGCGACCGGCGGCAAGGGCGCGAACCTCGCGATCAACATGGTCGGCGGCTCGGTGTTCGGCGAGTGCCTGCGCGCGCTCGCCAACCAGGGCCGGCTCGGCGTCGTGGGCTACGTGGACGGCGTGGTGAAGGCGGAGATCGACCTCGAGCTGCTGCACGCGAACCGGCTGCAGGTGTTCTCGGTCTCCAACAAGAACGTCACGCAGGCGCAGCGCGCCGAGGCGACGCGCAACTTCACGCGCGACGTGGTGCCGGCGTTCGCCGACGGGCGCATCGTCCCGGTGATAGACAAGGTGTTTTCCTTCGATGAGCTGCCGGCGGCGAAGAGCCACATGGAATCCAACACGCAGGTCGGCAAGATCGTGGTGCGCGTGGCGTAAGGGATGAGGGCGGAAGGATGAGGGAGGAGGGATAAAGGATGAAGATCGCTGAATGTCTCGGTGTGTTCGCGCTGACGGTTATGGCCGCAGGCGCGGCGGCGCAGGGGTATCCGTCGCGGCCGATCCGGATGATCGTGCCGCAGGCGCCGGGCAGCGCGTCCGACACGGTGGCGCGCATCATCGCCGCGGAGCTGACCCGCTACCTGAAGCAGCAGGTCGTCGTGGACAACCGTCCCGGCGGCGCGCTGATGATCGGGCTCGAACTGACCGCCAAGGCCCCGCCCGACGGCTATACCATCGGCTACGCCATGATCGGCGCGCTCGCGATCAGCCCCAACGTGCAGAAGCCGCCGCTCGACGTGCAGAACGACCTGCAGCCGGTCTCGCAGACGACCACCGGCCAGATGCTGCTCGCGGTCTCGCCCACCACGCCGTTCAAGAGCGTGCGCGACCTGGTCGCGTACGCGAAGCAGAACCCGGGCAAGCTCAACTACGCCTCCTCCGGCAACGGCACGCCCGGCCACGTCGGCTTCGAGCTGTTCAAGGTCATGACCGGCGCCAACATCGTGCACGTGCCGTACAAGGGCGGGGCGGCGGGCATTGCCGACCTCATCGCCGGGCAGGTGCAGACCATGCTGGAGAGCACGAACTCGATCACGCCGCATGCGAAAGCGGGCCGGGTGCGCGGGCTCGCGGTGACCGGCCCGAAGCGCTCCGCGGCGCTGCCGGAGTTTCCGACGATCGCGGAAGCGGGCGTGCCGGGCTACGAGGCGACGACGTGGACCGGCATCGTCGCCCCGCGCGGCATGCCGCGGCCCATCGTCCTGCGGCTCAACGCCGAGCTGAACCGGATGACCGCCTCGCCCGGCTACAAGGAAAAGGTCAACCTGATCGGCTCCGAGCCGGCGGGCGGCACGCCCGAGCAGTTCGCGCAGTTCATCCGCAGCGAATACGCGAAATGGGGCGACATCGTGAGGCGCGCCGGCGCCAAGATCGATTGAGCCCGGCCGCCACACTCGACCGCGTCCGCTCGTGGATAGACGCGGCGCGGCGCGTCGTCGTGCTGACCGGCGCGGGGATCTCGACCGATTCCGGCATCCCGGACTTTCGCGGGCCGCAGGGCGTGTGGACGCGCAATCCCGCCGCCGAGAAACTCTCGGACATCCGCCATTACGTCGCCGACCCGGAAGTGCGCAGGGCTTCGTGGCGGAGCCGCCTCGGGCATCCGGCGTGGGGCGCGCAGCCGAACGCCGGGCACCTCGCGCTGGTCGCGCTCGAGCGGCGCGGCATGCTCCACGCCATCGTCACGCAGAACATCGACGGGCTGCACCTGCGGGCGGGAAACTCGCCGGAGCTCGTGATCGAGGTGCACGGCAACCTGCACCGGGCGGTCTGCCTCTCCTGCGGCCGGAAGGGGCCGATGCAGGAGACGCTCGCCCGCGTGCGCGCGGGCGAGGCCGACCCGCAATGCCTGGAATGCGGCGGCATCCTGAAAAGCGACACGATCTCGTTCGGCCAGGCGCTGGTGCCGCAGGTCATCGAGCGCGCGATGGCGGCGGCGCGGGATACGGACCTGCTGCTGACGGTCGGCACCAGCCTGCAGGTTTTTCCGGTCGCGGGCGCCGTGCCGCTCGCCAGGCAGTGCGGCGCGCGCGTGGTGATCGTGAACGCGCAGCCGACGCAGTTCGACGCGCTGGCGGACGCGCTCTTGCCGGGCCCGATCAGCATCGATCTCCCGCTGGTGGTGAGAGGCGTAGGATGAGAGCCCGGGGATGATGGCATGGCGGGAGCGCATGGCTGACAATACCTTCGAAATGGACCTGAGCCTCCAGGTCGGCAAGTACGAGGTCCAGAAACTCCTCGGCAAGGGCGCCACCGGCACGGTGTACCACGCGAAGGATACGTTCTCCGGCCGGGAAGTGGCGCTGAAGACGATCGAGCCCGAAGTGTTCCGCGACCCCGAGTTCGGGACCGTGTACCGCGCGCAGTTCCTGAACGAGGCCTCGCTTGCGGGCAAGCTCAAGCACCCGCACATCGTGGGGATACTCGATGCGGTGGTGCAGGAGAACTCCGGCTACATCGCGATGGAGCTCGTCACGCAGGGCGACCTGTCGCAGCACGTCAAGCCCGGCAAGCTGCTGCCGGTCGCGGACGTGCTGCAGATCGGCTTCAAGTGCTGCGGCGCGCTCGACTACGCCTACAAGGAAGGCATCGTCCACCGCGACATCAAGCCCGCGAACCTGATGATGGCGCAGGGCACCGACGTGAAGATCTCGGACTTCGGCGCGGCCTACCTGCGCAAGAGCCAGGCGGTGCAGACCGCGGCCATGGGCTCGCCCTTCTACATGTCGCCCGAGCAGATCGAGAACCAGGAGCTCACCTTTCATAGCGACATGTACTCGCTCGGCGTGGTGCTCTACGAGCTGCTGACCGGCCACAAGCCGTTCACGGCGGGCAGCATGGAGATGCTGCTGCTCAAGATCCAGCAGCAGGAACCCGCGCCGCCGACCAGGCTCAACCCCGGGCTGCCGAAGGAACTGGACGGCATCGTGCTGCGCGCGATCGCCAAGGAACCCGGGCAGAGATATCCATCCTGGTCCGATTTCGCGCTCGCGCTGTCGAAGTTGAGCGAGAAGGTGCTGCCGCCCGGCGTGATCTCGGACAGCGAGAAGTACGTCGCGTTGAAGAAAGTGCCGATGCTCTCGGGCCTGTCCGATTCCGAGCTGTGGGAGCTCGCCCTCGCCGGCAAGTGGTCGGAAGTCCCGGCGCTGAAGACGATCGTGAAGGAAAACGAGAAAGGGCAGAGCTTCTTCCTCATCGGCAAGGGGCAGGTCAAGGTCACCCGCGGCGGCCGCCTGTTGAATACGCTCGACGAGCGCGAGTGCTTCGGCGAGATGGCCTGGATCCGGGGCGGCGAGATGCCGCGGCACGCGACGGTGGAATCGGTGAAAGAGCTGCTGCTCGTCGAGTTCGAGCCGCAAGCGCTCGCGGCGATGAGCATCAGCGCGCAGCTGCACCTCACCCGCGCCCTGGTCCGCAACCTGGTGGAGCGCCTGGAGCTCGCCAACACGCGGATCGCGCGGTGAGGGCGGGGGCGGGAAGCTCAAGATCGGGTGATAGGTGACGGGTGACGAGAAGGGCGGAGAATGACTGACAAATCGAAGAACGTATCGCAGGCGAAGGACTACCCACTGATCGTCGAGAAGGACGTGCAGGTCCCGCTGCGCGACGGGACGGTGCTCTACGCCGATATCTTCCGCCCGGACGGGGGCGGGGAGCGCTTTCCGGTGATCATGAACATCGGGCCGTACATGAAGGACAAGCTGTGGGTGCCGCCGCCCGACCTCGAGGAGAAGGCGAATCCGTACATGAACTGGGAGACGGTCAATCCCCTGTGGTGGTGCCCGCGCGGCTACGCGCTGCTGCGCGTGGACACCCGCGGCTCGGGCAAGTCGCCCGGGAAATCGGAGCCGAGCTCGTACCAGGAAGCGCTCGACGCCTACGACTGCATTGAATGGGTGGCGAAGAGGCCGTGGTGCAACGGAGCCGTCGGCACCTGCGGCATCTCGTATCACGCGGCTTTCCAGTGGCGGGTCGCCGGGCTCCAGCCGCCGTCGCTGAAATGCATCATGCCGTGGGAAGGGCGCGCCGACCAGTACCGCGACCAGGCCTACCACGGCGGCATCTTCGCGATGGGCTTCATCGCGACATGGCACAACCGGAACACGGCGCTGCATCTCCTCGGAAAACCGCGTTCCTACAACCCCGATTCGTTCCACAACGACATGCTGTGGCACTACATGAGGAACGACCTCGACTCGGAGTACTGGCGGATGGCGAGCGCGCGCTGGGACCGGATCACGGTGCCGCTCTACAGCGTCGGCAACTGGGGCGGGTTCTCGATGCATCTGCGCGGCAACACCGAGGGCTATCTGTGCGCCGCCTCGAAGCATAAGAAGCTCCGCATCCACAGCGGCACGCACTACCACCCGTTCCACTCGGAAGAAGGGCGCATGGACCAGCTGCGCTGGTTCGATTACTGGCTGAAGGGCGTGGATACCGGCATCCTGGACGAGCCGCCGGTGAAGCTCGAGATCCGCACCGGCGGCAGCCGGGAGCGCTACCCGTTCCGGTGAAGGCCGCGCCGGCGAAGACGGCGAAGGTGAGCTGCCCGGCCGGGCCGGCGACGCGCCCCGGCAAGACGCCGCGCGGGGTCTCCTTCGAGACGCCACCCATGGCCGAGGACACGGAGATCACGGGGCCGATCGTGCTCAACCTCTGGGTGTCGAGCACGGCGGAGGACATGGACATCTTCGCGACCCTCCGCAACATCGGCCCCGACGGCAACGACGTGTGCGAGGTGGGCCAGCAGGGGGAGCCGCTCCAGTGCGTGACCAAGGGGTGGCTCCGCGCCTCGCACCGCAAGCTCGACCCGGAGAAGTCGCTGCCGTACCGGCCGTACCACGCGCACGACGAGCGGCTCTGGCTCAAGCCCGGCGAGGCGGTCGAGTGCCAGGTGGAGATCTGGCCGACCTCGATGGTGTTCAGGAAGGGCCACCGGCTGCGCCTCGACGTGTCGCCGATGGACGGCGTCGGCGCGCAGCATTTCACGCACTTCCACGCCGACTACAACCAGGGCGCCGAGACCACGATCCACTCGGGCGGGGACCGGCAGTCGTACCTGCTGCTGCCCGTCATTCCGCCCAAGAAGTGACGCAGTGACGCAGTGATGATTGGACACGGCAGCGCTGCGCCGCCCCGGCATTGCCATGCCGGGGTGCCCCTGTTAATATATGTTAATCAATCTGATTAAGGCTGACTACCCAATGGACACGCGCGTCGTCACCAGCCACCTGCCGGCCGAACTGGCCGAAAAGCTCGACGGGCTGGCCGAGCGCCTCGACCGTCCCAAGGGGTGGATCGTGAAGGAGGCGATCGCCTCTTACGTCGCGCTGGAGGAAGAGCGGCGCCGCATGACGCTCGAGGCGCTGGCCGACGCGAAGGCGGGGCGCACGCTCGAGCACGCCGGGATCGAGGCTTGGGCGGGAAGCCTCGGAACGCCGAGGCGCAAGCAGCGCCGCTGACGGTGGCGCTGCGCTGGACGATCAGTGCGCGCGCGGACCTGGTGCGGCTCCACGAGTTTCTCGAGCCGGTCAACGCGAAGGCCGCAGCGCTCGCCGTGCGGCAGCTCGTCGCGGGCGCGAGGCGGATTCCCGGGCGTCCGCGGCTCGGCCAGCTCCTGCGCGGGTTCGCGCCGCGCGAGGTGCGGCGCATCCTGATCGGGGACTACGAAATGCGCTACGAACTGACCGCGCGCGACGTGTTCGTGCTGCGGATCTTCCATACGCGCGAAGACCGCTGAAATACCGAATGGCGAAGGCGTTCGGATCGTTCGACTACGTGATCGCCGGCGCGGGCACCGCCGGCTGCGTGCTCGCGAACCGGCTTACCAAAGACCCGGCGGTCTCGGTGCTGCTGATCGAGGCGGGTGGGCGCGACGACTGGATCTGGATCCACATACCGGTCGGCTACCTCTACTGCATCGGCAACCCGCGCACCGACTGGCGCTACCGCACGGAGCCGGATCCCGGGCTGAACGGCCGCACCATCGGCTATCCGCGCGGGCGGGTGCTCGGCGGCTCGTCCTCGATCAACGCCATGCTCTACCTGCGCGGCCAGGCGCGCGATTACGACGAGTGGGCGCGGCTCACCGGCGACCCCGGCTGGGCGTGGCCGAACGTGCTGCCGGTGTTCATGAAGACCGAGGACAGCTGGCGCGGCGCGAACGAGAAGCACGGCACGGGCGGCGAGTGGCGCGTCGAGGCGTCCAACCTGCGCTGGGAGATCCTCGAGGCCTTCCGCGACGCCGCGGTCGAGTCGGGCATCCCCTGGACCGATGATTTCAACCGCGGCGACAACGCCGGCGTGTCGCGCTTCGAGGTGAACCAGAAGAACGGGGTGCGCTGGAACGCGTCGAAAGCGTTCCTCAGGCCCGCGCTGAAGCGGGCCAACCTCACCGTCGTGACCGGCGCGCTGGTGAAGCGGCTGCGGCTCGACGGGCGGCGCGTCCTGGGCGTGGAGTTCTTCCGGCAGGATGGGAAACTGAGCGAGGAATATTTCGCCGGGGCGCGCGGCGAGACCCTGCTCGCGGCGGGCGCCATCGGCAGCCCGCAGATACTGCAGCTCTCCGGCATCGGGCCGGGGGCGCTGCTCCAGCGGCACGGGATCCCCGTCGTCCACGACCTGCCGGTCGGCGAGAACCTGCAGGACCACCTGCAGCTGCGCATGGCGTTCAAGGTGAAGAATGCGCTGACGCTCAACACGCTGCTCGGCTCGTGGTGGAGCAAGGCTGCGATCGGGCTCGAGTACGCGCTGTTCCGCAGCGGGCCGATGACCATGCCGCCGTCGCAGATGGGCGCGTTCGTGAAGTCGGACCCCGCGCAGGAGACGCCGAACCTCGAGTACCACGTGCAGCCGATCTCGCTCGACCGCTTCGGCGACCCCCCGCACCCGTTCCCGGCGTTCACCGCGAGCGCCTGCAACCTGCGCCCGACCTCGCGCGGCAGCGTCCGCATCGTCTCGTCCGACCCGCGCGCCGACCCGGCGATCCAGTGCAACTACCTGTCCACGCCGGAGGACCGGAAGATCGCCGCAGCCGCCATACGCCTGACCCGCCGCATCGTCACCGGCTCGCGTGCGCTGAAACCGTACGAGCCCGAGGAATTCTCGCCGGGCCCGCAATTCCGGACGGAGGAGGAGCTGGTCCGGGCCGCCGGCGACATCGGTACCACCATCTTCCACCCCGTCGGCACCTGCCGGATGGGGCGGCCGGACGACCCGTCGGCGGTGGTCGGGCCGACGTTCCGGGTACGCGGCGTCGAGCGGCTGCGGGTGATCGACGCTTCGATCATGCCCACGATCACCTCCGGCAACACCAACTCGCCGACGGTGATGATCGCGGAGCGGGGCGCAGCGATCGTGCTCGGCGGAAAGTGACGGCGCGGGTTACTTCGTCACGCCGAGATCGGCGAGCATCTTGCGCAGCAGCTCGTATTCGGCGTCGAGGTGCTTGCGCGTGCCGGCGCTGTCGAGGAAGCCGCTGCCCCAGGCGTGCTTCTCCTCGACCTTCTTCCACTCCGCGTTCTGGACGATTTTCGCGAACGACTGGTCCCAGAAGGCGCGCTGCGCCGGGGTCAGGCCGTCGGGCCCGAGGAAGCCGCGGAACGCCGAGTACACGGCATCCACCCCCTGCTCGCGGAACGTCGGCAGTTCCGCCGCCGGGCCGGGCTGGCGCTCGTCCGCGCTCACGCCAAGCACGCGGACGCCGCCCTTCTGCGCGTGGCCGAGCGCCCCGCCCAGCGTGCCGGCCCACACGTCCACGTGCCCGCCGAGCGCCGCGGTCATGCCTTGCCCGCCGGACGAATAGACCACGATCTTCAGCAGTTTCGGGTCGATGCCCGCGGCCTTCGCGATCATGCCGAGCACGATGTGGTTCTGGTTGCCGAGCGCGGGCGAGAGCCCGAAGCTCACTCCCGACGGGTTCTCCTTCAGGCGCGCGACCAGGTCCCTGGCCGAGGCGATCGGCGATTCGGCCCGGGTCCACACCGCGATGTACTCGCGCATGAGGATGGCGAGCGGCGTGAGGTCGCGGTAGCCGATCCTGGCCGTGCCGACGATCTGGTTGGTGAGCAGCGCGACGCTGAACGTCGTGATGAAGTGCGCGTCGCCCGCGCGCTGGGAGACGTAGGTCCACGCGACGGTGCCGCCGCCGCCCTGGCGGTTGGTCACCGCGACCGGCGGCATGCCGGGCAGCTCCTGCAGGAACCGCTGCACGATGCGCGCCTCGCGGTCGGCGGCCCCGCCCGGGCCCGAGGACACGATGATGTCGATGTTGCGCGACGGTTTCCACTCCTGTGCCGCGGCCGCAGCAACAAGGCAGAAGGCAAAAGGCAGAAGGCAGAAGGACAGATACGGGCGTACTTTCAACATATTCTCACCTAACTTATTGTATAAATTAAATAAAATATCATCCCTCATCCTTCCGCCTTCATCC
>JACOVL010000087.1 GCA_016177355.1 Betaproteobacteria bacterium
CTCCCGAGACGATAAATGGCGCCGCGCGACCTGCTGCTCGGCAGTTTTCACGCCGCGCTGGCGGCGGCCGACCCGCTGAAGATCGTGCCGCGGCACCTGCCGCCGCCGCCGAAAGGAAAGACGCTGGTCGTCGGCGCGGGCAAGGCCGCGGCCGCGATGGCGCTCGCGGTGGAGCAGAACTGGCCGGCGGAGGCGCCGCTCGACGGGCTCGTGATCACGCGCTATCAGCACGGGCTGCTCACCAACCGCATCGCGGTGATCGAGGCCGGCCACCCGGTGCCCGATGAAAGCGGCGAGCAAGCGGCGCGGGAGATCCTGCGGCGCGCGAAATTGCTGACGCCCGACGATCTCCTGCTCGTGCTGGTCTCCGGCGGCGGCTCGGCGCTGCTCGCGCTGCCCGCCGGGGATGTTTCGATGGCTGACATAAAAAACATTACAAAACAATTACTTATGAGCGGAGCGCCGATCCAGGAGATGAACACGGTGAGGAAGCACCTATCCGCCATACAAGGCGGCCGGCTCGCTAGCGCGTGCCGCGCGAATGTACAGGCGCTGGTGATCTCGGACGTGACCGGCGACGATCCCACGCACGTCGCCTCCGGCCCGTGCGCGCCCGACCCCACCACCTACCGGGACGCGCTCGAGGTGCTGAAGTGCTACGAGGTGAAGGCGCCGAAAGCCGCGGCCGAGCACCTCGCGCGCGGCGCGAGGGGCGAGATCGCGGAAACGCCGAAGCCGGGGAGCAGGATCTTCAAGCGCGTGGAGAACCGCGTCGTCGCCAGCGCGCAGGCCTCGCTGCAGGCCGCGGCGAGCTTCTTCATCGGTCACGATATCCATCCCGCCATCCTCGGTGATACGGTGACCGGCGAAGCGCGCGAGGTGGCGAAGGCGTACGGCGCGCTCGCGCGGGAAGTGAAGCGGCACGGCGCGCCGTGGGCGCCGCCGGTCGCGCTGATCTCCGGTGGCGAGACCACCGTCACCGTGCGCGGCAGCGGGCGCGGCGGGCGCAACTGCGAATTCCTGCTCGCGCTCGCGCTGGACCTCGACGGGGCGGAGGGCATCCACGCCCTCGCCTGCGATACCGACGGCATGGACGGCACGGAAGACAACGCCGGCGCGGTGCTCGCGCCCGATACGCTCGCGCGCGCGGGAAAGAAGAAATTGAATGCGGCGAAGCTCCTCGACAACAATGACGGCCACGGCTTTTTCAATGCCCTCGACGACCTCGTCGTCACCGGCCCGACGCGCACCAACGTCAACGACTACCGTGTGGTCCTCGTCGCCTGAAGCCAATTGGGCGGCTGAGTATGAGAAAATACCACGACCCTTTCCCCCTGGGGAGCGGCTTATGAGACGCCATTCCATGCTGGTCCTGCCCTGGTTGGCGAGCCCGCTTGCGCTTGCCGCGTTGTGTGCCGCAACGCTTGTCCTCGGCGCGGGTTCCGCGCCCGTCCTCGCGCAGAAGTACCCGGACAAGCCGTTGCGGCTGATCGTCCCGTTCGCGCCCGGCGGCGGCACCGACGTGCTCGCCCGCTTCCTCAGCGCGAAGCTGTCCGAAAACCTGGGCGTCGGCCTGGTGATCGAGAACCGCAGCGGCGCGGGCGGCACCATCGGGGCCGAGGTTGCCGCGCGTGCGGCGCCGGACGGCTATGCCGTCCTGTTCACCTCGGCGAGCTACACCTTCAACCCGAGCCTGTACGCGAAACTCGGCTACGACCCGCTGAGGGATTTCAGGCCGATCACCCTTGTCGCGATGGTGCCGCACCTGCTCGTCGTGCACCCGTCGTTGCCGGTGAAGAACGTCAAGGAGCTGATCGCGCTCGCGCGCAAGCGGCCCGGAGAGGTCTTCTTCGCCTCGGGCGGCACTGGCAGCTCGGTCCACCTCGCCGCCGCGCTGTTTCTCACGACGGCCAGGGTCGAGATGACGCACGTGCCGTACAAGGGCGGCGGTCCCGCGATGACCGGCGTCCTGTCCGGGGAGGCGTCGGTCATGTTCCCGACCATGCAGTCCGTGATGCCGCTGGTGAGGACGGGCAGGCTGCGGGCGCTCGCGATCTCGATCACGACGCGCTCGCCCGCGCTGCCCGAAATCCCGACCATCGCCGAGGCGGGCGTGCCCGGCTACGACGCCACCGGCTGGTACGGGATGCTCGCGCCCGCCGGCACGCCGGAAGCCGCCATCGACCGCCTTCACGCCGGGGTGGTCAAGATCCTCGCTGCGCCGGAGCTGAAGCAGCGGCTCGCGGCCGAAGGCGCCATCGCGGTCGGCAACACGCCCGCGCAGTTCGACAGGTTCATCCGCGACGAGATCGGCAAATGGGCGAAGATCATCCGCGAGCTCAAGCTCAGGGTTGATTGACGTATAAGAAAGAGCGAGCGCGTGGCCGACAAGAAAATCATCGCAGTACTCGGGGCAACCGGGGCGCAGGGCGGCGGGCTCGCCCGCGCCATCCTGAACGACAAGATGGGCGCCTTCGCGGTGCGCGCGCTGACGCGGGATCCCAAATCCGAGAAGGCGCTGGCGCTGGCGAAGCTTGGCGCCGAGGTCGTCAAGGCCGACGCGGACAGCATGACGAGCCTGAGAAAGGCGTTCGACGGCGCGTTCGGCGCGTACTGCGTCACCTTCTTCTGGGAACACTTCCTGCCCGAGAAGGAGTTGGCGCAGGCCGGCGCGATGGCGCAGGCGGCGAAGATGGCCGGCGTCAAGCACGTCATCTGGTCCACGCTCGAGGACACGCGCCTCAAGGTGCCGCTCAAGGACAAGCGCATGCCGACCCTGATGCGGCGCTACAAGGTGCCGCACTTCGACGCCAAGGGCGAGTCCGACAAGGCGTTCATCCAGGCCGGGCTGCCGATAACCTGCCTGCGCGCCTCGTTCTACTGGGAAAACTTCATCTACTTCGGCCTCGGCCCGAAGCGGCAGCCGGACGGCACGCTCGCGCTGATCCTGCCGACGGGCGACAAGAGGCTCCCCGGCATCGCCGCCGAGGACATCGGCAAGTGCGCCCACGGCATCTTCAGGAAGGGCATGGAGTACATCGGTCAGACCGTCGGCATCGCCGGCGAGCACCTGACCGGCGCGCAGATGGCCGCCGCGCTCACCCGGGCGCTCGGCGAGAAGGTCACCCACCTGCCGGTGACGCCCGCGGAATACCGCGAGTACGAGTTCGCGGGCGCCAAGGACATCGCCAACATGTTCCAGTACACCAGCGAATTCGAGAGCGATTTCTGCGCCGCGCGCAGCGTGGAGACCTCCCGCGGCCTCAACCCCGACCTGCAGAGCTTCGAGCGCTGGCTCGCGAAGAACAAGGACCGCATCCCGCTCGCATAGCTCGCCCCTCGCGGCGGGACGCTCGCGAAATTCGTATCCGGGAGAACGCCATGAGCCGATTCGGCAGATTCCTCGTCGTATGCGGGCTGGCGGGCCTCGCCTGCCCGCTGCCGCTCCCGCCGGCCGCGGCCGGCGACGCGGCGAAAGGCGCGGTGGCGCCGGGGCAGGTCCGGATCCAGAACGTCGAGGTGGTGCTGTCCCCGGTCGGGCCGGTGGTGCTGCTCAAGGTCGAGAAGCGCGCGATCCCGGTGTTCGTGGACGCGATCGTCGCCGAATCCATCCGCTCGGCGCTGACCGGGAAGAAGCCCCGGCGCCCGCTCACGCACGACCTGATGCACGCCGTCCTCGAAGGTTTCGACGGAAGGGTGACGCAGGTCGTCGTCACGCTCAAGGACGGGACCTATTACGCGGCGCTGACGGTGACGCTGCGCAAGACCGTCAAAATCTTCGACAGCCGGTCCTCCGACGCCATCGCGCTCGCCATCCACGCCAGGGCGCCGATCCTGGTGAGCCAGGAACTGCTCGACTCCGCCGGGGTGGAGCTCGAAAAACCGGACCCGCGGATGCTGTGATGAAGCCTGCCGCGGCGGCGGGAGCGATCAAGCTCGGCGATTTGAGCGTCAACCGCATGGGCTTCGGCGCGATGCGGGTCGCGGGGCCGGACATCTGGGGGGAGCCGAAGGACCGCGCGGCGATGAAGAAGCTGCTCGCGCGCGCGTACGGGCTCGGCCACAACTTCTTCGACACCGCCGACAGCTACGGCCCGGACGTGTCCGAGATCCTGATCGCCGAGGCGCTGCACCCCTATCCGCAGGACCTCGTGATCGCCACCAAAGGCGGGCTCGTGCGCCCTTCCCGCCACCGCTGGGACGAATGCGGCCGGCCGGACCATCTGCGCCGCGCGGTGGATGGAAGCTTGAAGCGCCTGAAGCTCGAGCGCATCGACCTCTACCAGTTCCACGCGCCCGATCCGCGGGTCCCGTACGCCGAGTCCATGGGCACGCTCGCGGAGCTCCAGCGCGCCGGCAAGATCCGCCACCTCGGCGTCTCCAACGTGACGGTGCGCGAGTTCGAGCAGGCGCGCCGCATCGCGACCATCGTCTCGGTGCAGAACGAGTACAACCTCGAGAACCGGAAGGACGACGGCGTGCTCGCGGCCTGCGAGAAAGCCGGCATCGCCTTCATCCCCTGGTTTCCGCTCGGCGCCGGCCGCGCGCTGCGCTCGGCGCGGGTCAAGCGCGTCGCCGCGCGCCTCGGCGCGACGCCCGCGCAAGTCGCCATCGCCTGGCTCCTCGCCCGCTCGCCGGCGATGCTCCCCATCCCCGGCACCGGCTTCCTCGCCCACCTCGAGGAAAACGCCGCTGCCGCAACGCTCCGGCTTGCACCCGAAGACTTCGCCGCGCTCGGTTGAGGTCGTCAGGTTGCGCGCACCAATTTATCCAGGCGATCCCGGATTAGCGCTGGGACTGCGCCCGATTTTCTGGAACAATCATGCATGTGGCGGCCGATTTACCGGTATGATCAACAATATGCGATTGATTTTTAATGACAATTAACATTCGAGGAAAACCCATGAAGCGACCGCAACCCCGTTACGCCGTGTTCCTGCCGCTCGCGTGCGCCGTTATCACGATGGATGCGGCGGCGCAGGGCGCGTATCCGTCGCGCAACGTGCAGGTCATCGTGCCGTACACGGCCGGCGGCTCGATCGACCTCTACTCGCGCGCCCTCAGCCAGAGGCTCGCGAAGGCGTGGGGCCGAAACGTGGTCGTGGACAACCGCCCCGGCGCGAGCGGCATGATCGGCACCGAGATCGCCGCCAAGGCCGATCCCGACGGGCACGTGCTGCTCGGCCACACTTCTTCATATCCGGCGACCGCGGCGGTGCGCGCGAAGCTGTCTTTCGATCCGGCGAAGGCGATCGTCCCGGTCGCGACGCTCGCCAAGGCCCCGATGCTGCTCGCGATCCACCCGTCGGTGCCGGCGAAATCCGTGAAGGAACTCGTTGCGCTCGCGAAAAAGAATCCCGGCAAGCTCAACTACGGATCGTCCGGGGCGGGCGGCAACAACCACTTTTCCGGGGGGCTGTTCGCCACCGCCGCGGGAGTCAAGATGATCCACATCCCGTACAAGGGCATCTCGATGGCGGTCACCGCGCTCGCCTCGGGCGAAGTGGAGATCGTGATCGCGAGCGCGGCCGCGCTCATGCCGCAGGTGAAGGCCGGCAGGCTGCGCGCACTCGGCGTCACCAGCCTGGAGCCCTCGCCGCTGATACCGGGACTGCCCGCCATCGCGCAGTCCGGCGTGCCGGGCTACAGCTACGAGCTGTGGTGGGGCATCTTCGCGCCGGCCGGCATGCCGGCCGACCGCGTCAATCTCGTCAACGCCGCGGTCAACAAGATCCTCGCCACGGACGACATGAAGAAATTCCTGAGCGCCGAGGGCGCCGCCCCGTGGCCGCAGGAACCGGCGCAGATCGCCGACCTCCTGCCGCGGGAGATCGCGCGCTACAAGAAAGCCGCGCAGGTCGCGGGCATACCGCCGCAATAGCCGCGCGGGCCGCAGCAGCCGGGCGACGTCATCATGTGGGACAACCGCGCGATCCTGCACCGCGGCCGGCCCTGGCCCGACGACCAGCCGCGCCACGTCGTGCGCACCACCATCACGGCGACCGACGCGGACGGCCTCTCCGCCATGCGGCCGCCGTGTTGAGTTTCGCCGCTGACCGGCCGCCGGGCGGGGCGTTACTCTTCCGGCTTGCGGTTCTTCTCGGTGTGCCAGAGGTATACGAAGAAGCCGACGATCATGCCGAAGAAGATGACGGCAAACACGATCACCCAGACCAGGCTGACCGTCTCGGACGGCGCGGATGCGGCGCCCTCTTCCATCGCCGCCGCAAACAACGGGCTCGACAGCGGGTACATCAAGATACCGGCTAACAGTCTGTTCATATGATTCCTAAGCGCCCCCCGGCGCTGCCCATGGGTGTTGACGCAGCCTTGGGAAAAGCCCGCATCCGTACTGCTTCCGTATCGACGAAAAGTCGCCACAGTATGGACATGATGGCGGGGCCAGCTTACGCTACGCTTACGCATATTGGTCCACATGGTGGCGCACCGCCGGCGCGCTGCGGACCCGGGCGTCCAGGCGCCGGTGGCGCCGCCACGAGCGGCAGGCTGACCGGCCGGCGGACCACCTCACGGCTCACTCGGATTTGATTCCCGCTTCGCGAATCACCTTGCTCCAGCGCGCGTATTCGGCACGGATGAATTCCGCGGTCTGCTCGGGTGTCCCCGACTCCGGTTCCCCGCCCGTCGCCCGCAAGCGGGACTGGATCTCCGCCGCTGACATGACTTTCACCGTCGCGGCGTACAGCTGGTCGACGATGGCGCGCGGCGTGCCGGCGGGCGCGAGCAGCGCGTACCAGTTCACGGCCACGAGTCCCGGGACGCCGGCCCCGGCCGCGGTCGGGACCTCCGGCATCGTGGCCGAGCGTTTCTTGTCCAGCACCGCCAGCCCGCGCATTCTTCCATCCTTCACGTACGGCGCGCCGCTCGAAACGACGGTGATGACCATGTCCACGTCGCCGCTCATGGCCCCGACCAGTCCCAGCGTCGCGCTTTTGTACGGGACATGCGTGAACCTGATGCCGGCGAGCGACTGCAGGGACTCGGCGGCGAGATGGTTCGCGGAGCCGGCGCCGCCGGAGCCGTAGGCGATCTTGCCGGGGGACTTGCGCGCCAGTTGCACCAGCTCGCGCAGGCTTCGCGCCGGCACCGAGGGATGGACGAACAACCCGTTGGGGATGGTGGAGAGCAGCATGATGGGCGCGAAGTCCTTTATCGGGTCGTAGCCGATCCGGCGATGGATGAACGGGTTCGTCACCAGCGTTATCGCGCCCAGGAGCAGCGTGTAGCCGTCCGGCGGTGACTTCGCCGCCGCCTCGAAACCGATGCTGCCGGCGGCGCCCAGGCGCTGTTCGACGAACACCTGCTGGCCCAGCGCGGGCGACAGTTGCTGGGCGACCAGGCGCGCCATCAGGTCCGATCCGCCCGCGAAGCCCGTGATGATGCGCACCGGCTTCACCGGATACGCCTGTGCCTGGGCGTGCTGCGCGCCCGACAGCGCGCAAATCAGCGCGCACAGGCCGGTGACCAGCGACCGGCGACCGGTGGCCGGTGGGCGGCTTGTTCGATTGGTCATCGTGATTCCCGCTCGTATCTTGCGGATTTGCAGAGATTCGTGGTGAGGGGACAGGCTCGCCCAGTTTAGCGCATTTGCCCGGGGCGACTCCAGACACTATAGAATTTGGAGAAGGACGGGCTATCCGGCGATGGCTGTTTTTCTCGACGAGCGCTGCGTCGCGGGCCTCCTCACCATGGAGGACGCGCTCGCGGCGGTGGAGGAAGTCTTCCGCGAGCAGGGCCGCGGCGGCGCCGTCAACGTGCCGCGGGTGCGGGCGCCGCTGAAGGGCGGCGTGCTGCGCATCACCGCCGGCGTGCTCTTGTACCGCGGCCTCTACGGCGTCAAGGTCTCGAGCACGGCGGTGTTCGGCCGCGGCGCCGGGCGCATGTTTTCGCTCTACCGCGAGGAGAGCGGCGAGTTGTGCGCGATCGTGCAGGTGTTCGGGCTGGGCGCGCTGCGCACCGGCGCCGCGAGCGGCGTTGCCACGAAATTCCTCGCGAATGCGGATGCGAGGGTGCTCGGCGTCCTGGGCTCCGGCCGCCAGGCGAAGACCCAGGTGGAGGCGGTCTGCCGCGTGCGGCGCATCGCGGAGGTGAAGGTATTCAGCCCGACGCCCGCGCACCGGGACGGGTTCTGCCGCGAGATCGGGCGCGCGCATGGCGTGAAGGCGGTGCCCGTGGAGTCGCCCGAAGCGGCGGTGCGGGAAAGCGACGTCGTCGTGTCCGCGACGACCTCGAGCGAGCCGGTCGTGCGGGGCGCATGGCTCGCCGCGGGCGCGCACGTGAAC
This sequence comes from Betaproteobacteria bacterium, assembly GCA_016177355.1. Classification (GTDB taxonomy): domain Bacteria; phylum Pseudomonadota; class Gammaproteobacteria; order Burkholderiales; family SG8-41; genus SG8-41. Next base: position 8,304 of record JACOVL010000087.1, read on the forward strand.
GCCGTCGGCGCCAATTACGAGCACCGCCGGGAGCTCGATACGGCGGCGGTGGCGGCGGCGAGCTTCATCGCCGCCGACGATCCCGAGCAGGCCCGCTACGAGGCGACGGACCTCGTCGAGCCGGTGAGGGAGGGCGCGCTCGCGTGGGAGCGCGTGCACCGCCTCGCCGACGTCGTGGCGGGAAACCTGACGGGACGCGCTTCCGCGACGGACATCACGCTCTACAAGTCGCTCGGCGTCGCGATCGAGGACGTGGCGCTGGCCGCGCGCGCCTGCGAGAAGGCGTTGGCGCAAAAGGCGGGCGTCGAACTGCCAGACCTCGCCGGATGAGTGGAGGAGCCAGCATGGCCAGAATACCGATGGTGGAGCCGGCCGGCGAGCCCGCGGAGCTGAGGGAGGTGTTCGAGCAGCTGCGCCGCACGCGCGGGCGCGTGCCCGGCATGTACCGCACGCTCGCGCAGCAGCCGGCGGTGCTCGCGGCGCACCGCGCCTATTTCCACGCCGCGCTCGACACCGGCGCGCTGCCGCGGCCCTTCAAGGAGAAAATCGCGTTCAAGGTCGCGCGCCTGCGCGCAAGCGCCTACAGCACGGGATCGCACCGGAGCTACGCGCTCGAGCACGGCGCGAGCCCCGGGGAGCTGGCGGCGATCGACCGGTCCGACTACCGCGGGCTCGAGGCGAAAGAGGCCGCCGCGCTGGAGTTCGCCGAGGCGATGGTGCGCGCGAGGGGCGCGGTCGAAGATCGCCTCGTTGACAGGCTCAAGGCGCACTATTCGGCGCGGGAGATCGTGGAGATCGCGGCGCTCGTCGGCATCATGGAGCTCGCCTGCACGCTCGCCGCGGCGTTCGGGCTGGAGCCGGACTGAACGATCGCGAACGCCGGCCGTCACGCCTCATCGAGCTTCACTGTCTTCCGCCTCGACCAGCGCCCACAC
>JACOVL010000086.1 GCA_016177355.1 Betaproteobacteria bacterium
GATACCCCATGCCCGGCATCTCGCCCGGGTTGACGAGTACGTGTACAGGCCCGAGGTCGATCCTTCGAAGAAAAACGCCTACGCCATGGTGATCGGCCTGCATCCGGGCGCCGCGCTGCGCGCGATCGGCGAAGTCGATTACGAGAACGCCCGCATCATCGGCGGCCGCAACGTGCAGGCGGGCGACGGGAACGCGAACGTAGCGATCGTGGGGCGGCTGTATGCCGAGCAGCGGTTGGGGATCGCCAATGCCGCCGATCTCGCGCGAGCCGAACAGCATGTCGTGTTCGGCGGACAACGGTTCAAGGTGATCGGCATCTACACCACGGCGAACGATTTCGGCGATAACCACGTGTTCATCCCGATCAACGCCTTCCGCGCGACGTTCAATCCCGGCGGGAAGCTTTCGAAGATCTTCGTCACCGTCGATTCCGTCGCGAACGTCGAATCGGTGGTGGCGGACCTGAAGCAGATCCCGGAAGCCGACGTCGTGACCGCTCCAGAGGCCGTCTCCACCGCTCGCACCACATTGGGTACTCTCGCCGTGGCGAGCGCCTATGCGGCGATTCTGCTGTTCGCGATCGGTGCCGTCCTCACGGTGTTCGTCATGGTCCTCAGCACCCGGGAGCGGGTCCGAGAAATCGGCACGCTGAAAGCGATCGGAGCCTCGAACCGCGAGATCGTTTTCCAGTTCCTTTCCGAAGCCTTCGCAATGAGCGCGCTGGGCGCCGTCGGCGCCCTGCTGCTCGCGCTGCCGTTCGCTCCGCTGCTGAGCCACGTTCTAGGGGTGCCAATCTCGTTCGACCGCCAGGTGGTCCTGATGATCCTCGCCGGCTCCGTCACGTTTGCCGCGCTGGGCAGTCTGTACCCCGTTATCCAGGGCGTGCGGCTGAGCCCCGTCGATGCGATGCGGAGAACGGCATGATCATGCTGCGGATCGGCGCCCGCAACCTGTGGCGGAGCAAGCTGCGCCTCGTTCTCGTCGCAACCCTGATCGGCGCGCCTTTCTTCCTGCTGCTGGTCATGCAGTCGATCGGCGATGCCGTGCAACGGCAGACCGAGACCTTGAAGCAGAACGTGAACAACACTCTGCAGTTGCGCGCGCGCGGCTCGATGGGTCACGTCAACATGGTCGGTAACGAAGACATCCTTCCCCAGGACGCGCTGGCAAGGGTAAGGAGTGTCGAGCATGTTGCGAGAGTCGAGCCCTATCTGCTTGCCATGACGCCTACGGAGGGGCACAACTTCGCCATGATCGTTGGGGTTGATCCCAGGGATACGCGCCGGCTGGAGTCGCACGGCGAGGCGGGAAACCCGAAGATACTCTTCGGTCGGGACCTGACCGACGAAGATCGCGGCAAGCGGATCGCGATTGCCGGGCAAGGCGTCGCCAGGTGGGCTGGAATCAAGCCGGAGGACGTCGGCCGCGCCACGTTGACGCTCGATCTGAAGCGCACGCACCCCGTTATTTTCGGCCTCGACCGCCCTCCCGTGACGCTCGCCGTCGCGGGCATCTACGCGAGTGGCTACGTCTTCGGCGACATGCAGCTTTTCATGCCGCTCGACACGTTCCGGGAGGTCTACGGCGTCCCGGAGGGCATTTCCTGGCTCTACGTCCGTGCCGATTCCGCCGACAACCTGCCGGCGGTGGAACGGCAGCTCAGGGCAATGCTGGGGAATGTCGCTGACATCATCTCGCCCACCACGGTAGCCGAGTTTCAGACTACCGCGACGGCGGCGGTGCAGCGCCTGGCGAACGGCGGCATCGGACTCTCCGCGGCGCTGATGGTCGTCGTGGTGTTCTTCGTCATGCTGCTCGTCGTGCGTGAGCGGGCGTGGGAAATCGGCACGCTCAAGGCCCTCGGCGCCTCGAACCCGGGCCTGGTCGCCGGTTTCCTGACGGAGGCCGTGCTGCTGTGCGTGATCGGCGCAGTGACAGCAGCGGCGCTTTTCGGACTTTGGGGAGGACCGCTCGCACAGCTCATTTTCGGCCTGGGCGTCAGCCCGTTCCTTCCCGCGCATTACGGCACGCTCGCGAACTCGCTCTCGCTGTCCCCGCGATTCAGCGCGGCAACGCTCGGTATCCTGATCGGAGCCTGTCTGTTCGTCGCGCTGGCGGGAAGCGCGTGGGGCATCCGGCAGATCGTGAGACTCTCCCCCATGGAGGCAATTCGGCATGAATGACCGCGCCGCGAACGGTGTGCAAGCTCCGGTCGTGCAGCTGAAGCAAGTCACCAAGGTTTACCGTAAGGGCGCGCAGGAAGTGCGCGCGCTCGACGGCATTGACCTGCGCGTCGAGCCGCCCGGCATGTTGGCGGTTGTCGGCCCCAGCGGCAGCGGCAAGTCATCCCTGCTCCATATGATCGGCGCGATGGACCGGCCAACCGGCGGCGAGGTCGTCGTAGCCGGCCGGCATCTCGCCGCGCTCGGGGACGCCGAATTGACGGGATTCCGGCGCAAGACAGTGGGCTTCGTGTTTCAGAGCTTCAACCTGATTCCGAACCTGACGGCGCTCGAGAACGTGATGCTGCCCATGGAATTCAACGGCGTGGACAAGGGCGAGCGCGGGCGGCGGGCGCTCACATTGCTCGAGCGCGTGGGCCTTCGCGCTCGTGCGGCACACCGGCCGGGAGAGCTCTCAGGCGGCGAGCAGCAGCGGGTGGCGATCGCCCGGGCGCTCGCGAACGATCCCCCACTGGTCCTCGCCGACGAGCCGACCGGAAACCTCGACTCGAAAACCGGGCAGGTGATCTACGAGCTGCTGGAGGAGATCGCCCGCGAGCGCACCGTCATCGTGGTCACTCACGCCGAGCCGCTGGCGCAGCGGGCGAAGCACGTGATCCACATTCAGGACGGGCGCCTCCTCTCCTGATATGAAGACCGTCGTCCTCCAGATCCAGGGCATGCACTGCGACGGCTGTGCCGAGACGATCAAGGCGCTGCTCGATGTCGAGGCCGGCGTCAAGGCATCGAGCGTGTCGTTCAAAGACGGCAGTGCGCGCGTGCTCTACGACCCGGCGGCGGCGGACGAGGCGAAGCTCGTCGCCGCGGTCGAAAAAGGCGGCTACAAGGTCATTTCCACCGCATGATCGAGACGCGGGCCCGCTGCCTTGCGCCGGCACTTCGGATCGTCTGGGTGTCATTAGGCGTGGCGGCTGTATCGCCGGTATCCGCGCCGCTTGCGGCCGAACAGAGCGTCACAGAGCGGTTGAAGGCCGCGGCGACCGCGACCTGCACCGACTCCGGTGGCGATGGTTCGGCGATCGGCAACGCGCTCGGCGGCGCAATTCAGCTCGACATCGAACCCCTGAAAATCCAGGGGCGGGAGGCGGGTACCCGCGCCCGTTACGAACTCGGGGACGGCGCGCGCGTTTTCGTCGAGCGCTTCGCCCCCGGCGGTGGTCTGCGCCGCGTGGTCGTCGTCTATCACGCGCCGGCCGAGCGTGCCCGCAGGCCGGAGTGGATGGTAATCGCCGACGGCGAGTGCCGAATCGTCGCGGGGCGCCGCCTGGTCTACGACGGTCCGGGGGCGCCGGCGTTTATCGAGGGCACCGATGCGTCTCTCACCCGGGTGGAGGTGCGCGAGCCGCTGAATCCGCCGGTGCCCGAAGGCGGAACCGGGGAAGGAGTGCTGGTGGCGCTGGTGGATTCGGGAGTCAACTACCTGCTGGATGCGGTGCGCCGGCGCATGGCCCGCGGCGCGGACGGCGGGTTGCTCGGGTTCGACTACTGGGACATGGACCCACGTCCCTTTGACAGCAACCCCGCCCGGTCGCCGTTTCTGCCCCAGCGCCACGGCACCCAGACCGCGGGCGTGCTGATCGCCGAAGCGCCATCGAGCCGTCTGGTGGTCTACCGATATCCGCGCCCGGACATGCGCAGGATGGCGGCGCTGGTGGAGGACGCGGCGGCAAAGGGCGTCGTGATCGTCAACCTGTCGCTCGGCAGCACGGACGCGGAAGAATGGGCCGCCTTCGCCGAGGCGGCGCGAAAGCACCCCGAGATGCTGTTTATCGCGTCGGCCGGCAACGACGGCCGCGATATCGATGCGCAGCCGGTGTTTCCCGCAGCGCTGCGTCTGGAAAACCTGCTCACGGCGACCTCCTCCACCGATAGCGGCGCGCTCGCCGCAGGCTCCAACTGGGGCGCCGGGTCGGTGGACCTTCTGGTGCCGGCCGAGGGCCTCGTCACCATCGATTTCTACGGCCGCCCGAAACTCGTCTCGGGCTCCAGCTACGCCGCGGCGCGCGTCTCGGCGCTCGCCGCGTGCCTGCTTGCCGCGCATCCCGGGTGGAAAGGGCCGCAGCTCAAGGCGGCCATCATCGATCGGGTGCAGCCGCCGGCGGACAACGCCGTGCGCCGGGTAGCGAAGGGATTGCTCGGGTCGCCGAGCGAAACCGATCGAGGCGTCTGCAAAGCCGAGCCGAGGGGAGTCGAAGTCGTTGCACGTTCGCGTATCGGCGTGGAAGAACTATACGGTGATTCGAAGATGCCCGGCGGCGTGAGCATCGCCCTCGACGCCTCCCTGGTGATGCTGCAGGGCACCCAGTGGTCGAGGGCGCTGCTCGAGTCGGTCGCCCGCGAGGCGGCGGGAATATTCGCCCAGTGCGGCGTGGGGTTTCGCGGATTCGAGGTTTTCGAGCTGCGTACGCCGCGGCGTTACCTGTATTTCAACGACGCTCACGCCACCGCGCTGGTTCGAGGATTCGAGGTTCCGCGCCCGGCGGTTTTTTTCGTGCGCGACACACTGCAGAGAATCGCTTTCGATGCGGAGGCCATCGGTCGCGCGGGCGGGAAAAGGCGGCCCGAGCTGGTGGATACCGTGTGGATGACCGAAGAGGTCGGCCACCCGGGCATCGCCTTCGCCCACGAGCTTTATCATGTCCTCGCCGATTCGGGCGCCCATTCGGATGACGCGGCGAATCTCATGTACGCGCGGACCTCGGCGGAAAACAAGCGACTCGACGAGGCGCAGTGCATGCGCATGCGAAAAGTGGGCGCCGCCTACGGCCATTTGACCCCGGTGAAATAGCAAGTCGTGGACCCCTTGACTCTGGAGCTTACTACAGGGTTTAGGCTGCAGTACACGATCGAACCGGCGGAAGGCATGAAATGAGCATGGTGGCAGGCCTCGAACGCGCGGAGAAGATCCAGCTGAAGATAGGCGGGATGGCGTGCTCGTTCTGTGTCGCGAGCATCGCCAAGGCGCTCGGACGCATGGACGGCGTGCGCAACGTCAACGTCAATCTCGCGCACGAGGAGACGCTGATCGAATTCAACCCCGACGTGGTGACCCCCGGAGCGCTTCGGGAGACACTGCGCGACCTTGGCTACACCATCCGCGACCCGAACAAGGTCCGCGCCTACGAAGAGCAGGAAGCGGAGCTCAGGCAACAGCGGGACAACCTGCTCTTTGCCGCGGGATTATCGGCGATCTCGCTCACGGCCATGGCGCTCATGTGGCTCGAGTGGCTGCCGCCCCAGGGCATGGCCACCATGTACTGGCTGATGCCGGTCCTTGCGCTCTCCACGATCTTCGGTCCGGGCTGGCACATCCTCACCATGGCCTGGGCCAGCCTGCGGCGCGGCATTCTGAATCAGCACGTGCTGCTCGAGTTCGGCGCCTTCGCCGGGCTGGCCGGTGGATTTCTCGGTTACATCTACTCCGAGTTCCCGGCGCCGGATTTCTTCGGTGTCGCGGTTTTCGTGACCACCTACCACATCCTTTCCGGCTGGGTCTCGCTGCTCGTTCGCACGCGCGCTTCGCAGGCGGTGCGAAAGCTCCTGGCATTGGCCCCCGCCACTGCGCGCGTCGTACGGGACGCCCGCGAGCAGGTGGTTCCGATCGAGCAGGTGGAACCCGGCGATCGCGTGCGTGTGCGCCCGGGCGAATCGCTCCCGGTTGACGGCGTCGTAGTCGAAGGCAGCTCCGCGGTGGACGAGCATCTGGTCACCGGCGAATCGATTCCCGCGGAGAAACAGCCCGGCGACAGCGTCATCGGGGGCTCACTCAATCAGTACGGCACGCTCCTCGTCCGCGTGACCAAGGTCGGAGAGGAAAGCTTTCTCAGCCAGGTGGCGCGGCAGGTCGAGGAGGCGCGCGCCCTCAAGCCCGGACTTCTCGTGCTGGTGGATCGCATCCTGCAGATCTACGTGCCGGGCGTGATGGTATTCGCCGCGGCCGCGCTTCTCATCTGGACACTCGGCGCGTGGTGGACAGCCGGTGCCTCGGACTGGACGCGCGCCATCTTCGCGGCGCTCGCCGTATTCGTGATGGGCTATCCGTGCGCGCTGGGAATGGCGACGCCCCTCGCGATGATCCGGGGCGGCGGCATGGCCGCCGAGCGCGGCATTCTGATGCGCTCGGGGGAGGCGTTTCAGGCGCTCAAGGACATCCGCAGTATCGTGCTCGACAAGACGGGCACCCTCACCGAAGGGCGTCCGTCGCTGCGCGAGATCGTGAGCTTTGGCGCAGCCGAGGGCGAACTGCTGGCGGTCGCCGCGGCTGCGGAAGCCGCTTCCGAGCACCCGTTGGCGCGCGCGATCGTGGAGGCCGCTTTCGAGCGCGGCATCACGCCGCCCGGCGTGGACGGCTTCGAGGCGATCCCGGGCAGGGGCATCGTGGCGCAAATCGAAGGCGCGCAGACACTGGTCGGAAGCCCGCGCTTTCTCGCCGAGCGCGGGGTCTCTCTCGCGGCACACGAAGCCCGAATCGGGGCGCTGGAAAGAGAGGCACATACGGTGATCGCGGTGGCGCGCGACGGAGCCTGCCTGGGCCTACTCGCGCTGGGCGACAGTCTGCGCGCGGACGCACGGGAGGCGGTGGCGGCGCTGCGTGCGAGTGGTGTCCAACCTGTTCTGGTCACGGGTGACAACGAACGCGCAGCGCACGTCATCGCAAGCAAGCTGGGGATCGACCGCGTTCACGCCGGCGTGCTGCCCGGCGGAAAAGCCGAGATCGTGCGGCAGCTCCAGACGCGCGGGAGGGTGGCCATGGTCGGCGACGGCATCAACGACGCGCCCGCACTCATGCAGGCCGATGTGGGCATCGCCATCGGCGCGGGGACCGATATCGCCATCGAGTCGGCCGACATCGTGCTGGTCGGTCATCGTCTGGGCGCGGTGGTCGAAGCGTTCAGCATCGGCAAGCTGTCCTACCGCAAGACCGTGCAGAACCTGATGCTCGCCTTCTCCTTCAACGGAGTCGGCGTACCGCTCGCCGTCACCGGCCTCGTCCATCCGGTATGGGCCATGATCGCCATGGCCGCGAGCGTCACCGCGGTTCTCACCAACTCCTTCGCGGGTAGACTGTTGCCCGCGAAAAAGCGGCGCGAGGTGTATGCCAGCGTCAACGGAGAGCGATATGGCATGGGTGCGTAATCTGGCCGTCACCGCGGTGGTGGCCCTGATCATCGGCTGGTTCGTGCTTTCGGCCCGGGAGCAGGCGGGATTCGTCGTCCCGCCGGTGGACGGCTTCATGGAAGGGAGCCGAATCCGCTTCATCCACACTGAGGTCTCGGACCCGGAGGTCGCGAAGCTCCTGACGCAGATGAAGGGCTCGCCCGTTCTCACCGTTCCCTCGCTTGCGAAGGCGCCGAAGGAGACGCTCGCCAACGTCTATGTGTTCACCAACGGTGTCGCGGGCGAGGGACCGTTCAAGTTTCAGCCGGATGTGTTCGACAATCCGCCCGGGCACGCGGGCTACACGCCCCTGCGCACGCTCGTGCTGGTGTCCTGGAAAAACCCCGGCAATGCCCGCGAGTTGAGAAGCGCCGAGGAAGTAAATCAGGCGCTCGCGCAAGGGGAAATCGAACTCAAGCAGCCGGGCGTGGTCATCAATATGCCGATGATCACCTGGCCGCCGGACGGGCACCGGTAGGAAGGTATCGAGAATCGCACAATGGAACTGATTGCACAACTTGAGCATGTCTCGGCGGCCTCCTTGACCGCCGTCCTGATCGTGGCCGCCGCGGGCTTGCTCATGGGAGTCGCCCCGAGCTCGCTTCCCATGTACTCGGTCGTAGTGGGATCGGTTGCTGCGCGCACCACGGAATCGGCCGGAGCGCGCCGGGGCCTGCTGTTCGCGCTCGGATTCGTGCTGGGCCTTGCGAGCGCCGACGCGCTGATCGGCGCGTTGTTCGGCTTTTTCGGGCAAGCGGTGATCACCGCGCTCGCCGGAAAGCTCGGGCTCATGAACCTGCTGATCGGCCTGCTCCTCGCCGCGATCGGCCTGGCGTTGCTGCGCGTCATACGGGTGCCATGGCTGCGGTTCAATGCGCGGCCGCGCGAGCTGAAATCCTTCGGTGGCGCGTATGGCGTGGGCGTGCCGTTCGGCTTTTCCACCTGCCCGGCGTGCACGCCGATGACGCTGCCGATCCTCGGTGCGGCCGCGGCGACGGGATCGCTGTGGCTCGGCGCGGCGCTGATGTTCGTGTTCGGCCTCGCGCGCGGTGCGCCTCTGATCGTCGCGGCCGTGGCTGCCGACCTGGTAAAGCTGGTGCCGCGGTTCGCGCCGGTCATCCCGCGAATCGAGTTTGCCGGCGGCGTGCTCGTGCTGCTCGCCGCCTTCTACTTCTTTTACTTGAGCGCCTTTTACGCCGGTCTCGCGCCGGCAGTAGACTGGCTGCTTCTGAAATAGGAGCCCAACCATGAAACGATTGCCCCGATCGCTCGCCGCGTGCTGTATTGCAACCGCATTGTTCGCGACCGCCGCGTTCGCGGAGATCAGGACCGTCACGCTGTCGGTGTCAGGGATGACGTGAGTGGCCTGCGTGATCTCCGTGACGAGATCGTTAACCAAAGTCGAAGGCGTGACCAAAGCCGACGTAAGCCTTGAGAAAGCCGAAGCTGTGGTTACCTACGACGACACGAAGACCACCGTCGAAGCCCTGCTCAAGGCGACCAAGGACGCCGGCTACCCGTCAACGCTCAAGAAGGAGCGGAAATGAAGCTGTGGATTTCTGCGGGCGGCGCATGAAAGCGGGAGTGTTCGAGTTGCGCGCGGGGGCGCGTTACTGGATCCAGATGTCGGCCAGCCCCGAGCCGGCGCTCGATCTTTTTGTCGCGGGGCCGCTGAATTAGATGCTCGGTAGCCCGTGTTACTCACCGCGCACGATCGAAACCTGAACGGTGCGGTCGAGGCAGCACGCGTCCGTGGTGATCGAGGCGGGAACCGATTCCGGCGGATCTTGCCGCCACGGCGGAAGCTGTGGCATACTATCACCTATATGAAAACTCTTTCACCTATGTGAAAGAAAGAATATCAACGATTCGCACGTCTTGCGCCGCGGACCAACTCCATGCTGGTAAAGAGCGCCGACCGCACCGTCCAGATCCTCGAGGCCTTCGCGGCCGCCGGGGAGCCGCTCGGCGTGGCCGAGCTTGCCCGCAGGCTGTCGATTCCGGTCTCGGCCTGCTTCGGGCTCGTGCGCACGCTCGAGTGGCGCGGCTATCTCTACGAGCTGGGCGCGCGCAAGGGCTGGTATCCGACGCTGCGCTGGCTGCAGAAGGCGCGCGCGGTCGCCGACCGCGATCCGGTGCTCGAGCGGGTTGCTCCCCTGCTTGAGGACCTGTGCGCGGCGAGCGGCGAGACGGTGGTCCTTGCCAGGCGCAGCGGGAAGATGGTGGTGTATCTCGACGTGCTCGAATCGGACAACCCGATCCGCTACAGCGCGCAGGCCGGGGACCGCAAGCCGCTGCACTCCAGTGCCGCCGGCAAGGCGGTGCTCGGGGCCATGGCCCCGGCGGAGCGCGAGGCGTTCCTCGCATCACTCAAGCTCCCGCGCGTGACGGCGAGGACGATCGTGCGCCGCGAGCTGCTCGGAAAAGACCTTGCCGCCGGCGCGCGGCGCGGCTGGTACATGACCCGCGGTGAGAACGTTCCCGACGTGCACGCGATCGCCGTGCCGGCGCGCATCGACGCGGAAACCTACGCGGTCGTGATCGCGGGCCCGGCGCACCGCTTCGAGACCAGCCTGAAAGCGCACTTGGCGGCGCTGCTGCGGGCCCGCAAGGCGATCGAGGCGCTGCGGTGAATTCGGACGTTCTCGTATCGCGACAAGGCGGCCTGCTGCGGGTCACCGTCAACCGTCCGGCGCAGCGCAATGCTCTTTCGCGCGCGGTGCTCGCGCGCCTGCGGGAGGCATTCGAAGAGCATCGCGACGACGAGCTCGCGCTGGCGGTGCTGTCCGGCGCGGGCGACCTGAGCTTCGCGGCGGGAGGCGACCTGCGCGACCTCGAGGAGGTGCGAACTCCGGAGCAGGCGCACGCGCTGTTCGACCTCGGCAACGGCGCGTTGCAGGCGATCCGCACCTTCTCCGTGCCGGTCGTCGCGGCGCTGAACGGCATTGCGCTCGGCGGCGGCGCCGAGCTCGCCGTGGCGTGCGACGTGCGCATCGCCGCCGCTCACGCCCGCATCGGCTTCGTGCAGGGGACACTCAACATCCCGACCGCGTGGGGAGGCGGCAGCGATCTCATCGCGATCCTCGGCCCTTCCCGAGGCCTGGAGCTGCTCTGCAGCGCGCGCGTGCTGTCCGCCCCGGAAGCCCATGCCGCGGGATTGCTGGAGGCCGTCGCGCCGGAAGGCGAGGCATTTGCGGCGTTCGTCGAGCGTTTCCTCGCCCCCTGGACGAGGCAGCGCCCGCAAGTCATGCGTGCCTTCAAGTGGCAGGCGGCCGCGAGAAAGCTCGGGGTGCCGCGCCCACGGATCGACCCGCGCGACCGCGAACTGTTCGCCACCGCCTGGTGCCACGCGGAGCATTGGGAGGCGGCGAAGAGCATTCTGAGCAAGGAGGCCCGGAAATGAGCGCAGTGCCCATGCCGGACGCGCCCGGCGCAAAGCCGGATACGCGCGTGGCGACACCCTCGGGGATCGAAGTGCCCGTGGTGGTGACCCGCGACATGACGGTCGATGCCGACCCCGGGCTGCCGGCCACGTATCCCTACACGCGCGGCATCTTCGCGGACGGCTACCGCGGGCGCCCCTGGACCATCCGCCAATATTCCGGCTTCGGCTCGGCCGAGGAATCGAATCAGCGCTACCGGTTTCTCCTCGAGCAGGGGCAGACCGGCCTCTCGGTCGCGCTCGATCTGCCGACGCAGTGCGGCTACGACCCGGACGACGCGATGGCGCGGCCCGAAATCGGCAAGGTCGGCGTGTCGCTGTTCTCGCTGTCGGAGATGGAGACGCTGTTCGAGGGGATCGATCTCGGTGCGATCTCCACTTCGTTCACCATCAACGGCACGGCGGCGATCCTCTACGCCATGTACCTCGCCGCGGCCGACCGGCAGGGCGTGCCGCGCGGGAAGCTGACCGGCACCATCCAGAACGACATCCTGAAGGAGTACGTCGCGCGCGGCACCTGGATCTTTCCGGTGCGGCCCTCGCTGCGGCTGATCGCGGACTCGGTCCTCTATTCCAACGACGTTACCCCACGCTTCAACGCGATCTCGATCGCCGGCGCCCACGTGCGCGACGCCGGCTGCACCGCCGTCGAGGAGATGGCGTACACGCTCGCCAACGGCCTCGCCTACGTCGATGAACTCACCCGCCGCGGCGGCGACGTCGCCCGGTTCGCGCGGCGCCTGTCGTTCTTCTTCTACGTGCACATGGATCTCTTCGAGGAAGCGTGCAAGTTCCGCGCCGGCCGCCGCCTGTGGGCGAAGCTGCTGCGGGAGCGCTACGGCGTGACCGACGACAGGGCGCTGCATTTCCGCTTCGGGGTGGTGTGCGGCGGCTCCTCGCTCGTCGCGGCGCAGCCCTACAACAACATCGTGCGCGTGGCGATCGAGAACGTGGCGGCGGTGCTCGGGGGCGCGCAATCGATCTTCACCTGCGCCTACGACGAGGCGTTCCAGATTCCGACGGAGTTCTCCGCCGAGATCGCCCTGCGCACGCAGCAGATCGTGCGGCACGAAAGCGGCATCGCGGCGACCGTCGATCCGCTCGGCGGGAGCCATTACGTCGAGTGGCTCACGGAACGCATGGAGAGCGCGATGCTCGAGGTGATGCGCGAGATCGACGCCTACGGCGGCGTGGTGAAGGCGATCGAGGACGGCTGGCTGCAGCGGCGGATCGCCGCGCGCGCGAAGGAAAGGAAGGAAGCGACCGACCGCGGCGAGCGCGTGGTCGTGGGGCAGAACCGGTTCCGCCGCGAAGCGCAGGACGACGGCTGCGGGGAAGCGTTCCGGCTCGATCCGGACGTTTCGGCGCGCGTGCTCGCGAAGCTCGCGCGGGTGAAGCAGAACCGCGATGCCGGGCGCGTCGAGCGCGCGCTTGACGCGCTCGAAGCCGCGGCTGCGACGGAGGCGGAGAATCTGATGCCGCCGCTCATCGAATGCTGCCACGCGTACGCGACGGTCGGCGAGATGGTGAGCCGCCTCAAGCGCCGCTGGGGCGAGTTCCAGGAGCCGGTGCGGCTGTGAGCGCCGCCGCAAGGCCCCTCGCGGGCAAGCGCATCCTCGTCGCCAAGCCGGGGCTCGACGGCCACGACGCCGGCGCGAAGGTGATCGCGTTGGCGCTGCGCGACGCCGGGGCCGAGGTGATCTACACCGGCCTGCGCAAGTCGCCCGATTTCATCGTGCGCGCGGCGCTCGATGAGGACGTCGCGGCGGTCGGCCTGTCGATCCTCTCGGGCAGTCACATGGAACTCACCCGCGAGGTGCTGGAAGGGCTGCGGCGCGCCGGCGCCGGCGACGTCCCGGTGTTCGTCGGCGGGACTATCCCGCCACAGGATCGCGCGGCGCTGCTCGAAGCGGGCGTCAAGGGCGTCTTCACCAACGACATGCCGGTCGCGCGGGTCATCGAGGACCTGGCGCGCTCGCTCTCATGAGCGGTCCCCTCTCGGGCATCGTCGTCCTCGAGGTCGGGCACATGCTTGCCGGCCCGTACTGCGGGATGCTGCTCGCCGATCTCGGCGCCGACGTGATCAAGATCGAACCGCCCGAGGGCGATCTCGGGCGGCGTGTCAGCCCGCATGCGATCGGCCCGCACAACGCCTACTTCGCGAGCTTGAACCGCAGCAAGCGGAGCGTCGTGCTCGACCTCTCCTCCCCGGAAGGCCGGAGCTCGCTGCGCGGGCTCGCCGCCCGCGCGCATGCGCTCGTCGCCAATCTGCGGCCCGCGGCGATCAGGAAGCTCGGCCTCACCTACGAGGCGTTGAAGGACGTGAACCCCAGGCTGGTTTGCCTCGCGCTCACCGGCTACGGCCTGGAGGGCGGCCACGCCGGCCGCCCGGCCTACGACTACGTCATCCAGGCGCTGACCGGCGTGATGGCCGTGACCGGTGAGCCGGGCGGGCCGCCGGCCAAGACCGGCTACTCCGCGGTGGACAACTCGGCCGGCATGATGGGGGCGGTCGCGCTGCTTTCGCAGATCGTCGAGGGCCGGGGCGGCCAGATCGACGTCTCCCTGTACGATGTCATGCTGTCGCAGCTCAACTATCTCGCGGGCGCCTGGCTGAACGCCGGCGAACGCGCGCAGCGCATGCCGCGCTCGGCGCATCCGTACATCGTCCCGGCGCAGCTCTTCGAGACGCGGGATGGCTGGCTCGCCGTGTTCGTTTCGCACGACGAGTTCTGGCGGCGTTTCTGCAAGGAGGCCGGCAGGCCGGAGTGGCTCGAGGATGCGCGCTTCGCGACGATGGCCGCGCGCCGCGAGAACCGCGCCACGGTGCTCGCCGCGCTGGAGCCGTTGTTCAGGAGCGACACGACGGCGTCGTGGGCCGCGCGCCTTGCGCCGCTCGGCGTGGTGGCCGCCCCGATCGAAACGCTCGAACAGGCGCTCGGCTCGGAGCTCGCGCGCGAACGGGACATGATCGTGGAGATCGGATGCGCCGGCGGCACGATCCGCGCAGTCGGCAACCCGGTGAAGATCACCGGCATGCGGCAGGAGTACCGGCCGCCCCCGTTGCTCGGCGAACACAATGCCGCGCTCCTGGGGGAGCGCCGCGCGGGCGGCGCCGGAGATCGCGGGATTGACGCCGGGCCGACCGGCCTCGCCGCCCGCATCCTGGCGCGCGACCGGCGCGCGATCGCGCGCGCCATTACCGCGGTCGAGAACGGCACCGCCGAAGGCGGCGCGATCAGCGCGGAACTTGCGGCGCACCGCGGCCACGCGCGCGTCGTGGGCATCACCGGTCCTCCCGGATGCGGCAAATCCACGCTCGTCGCCGCGCTGGTGAAGGAACTCATCGCGCGAGGCAGGCGCGTCGCCGTCGTGGCGGTGGATCCGTCCAGCCCGTTTTCCGGCGGCGCGCTGCTGGGAGACCGGGTCCGCATGGCCGGGATCCAGGCGCACGAGGGCGTTTACATCCGCTCGCTCGCCTCGCGCGGACACCACGGCGGCGTGAGCGGCGCCACCCGCCGTGTCGTCGGGCTGCTCGATGCCGCGGGCTTCGACTACGTGCTGGTGGAAACCGTGGGGACGGGACAGTCCGAGGTCGGGGTCGCCACAATCGCGGGCACGCGGCTGGTGGTCTGCCCACCGGGGCTCGGCGACGAGGTGCAGACGCTGAAGGCGGGAATTCTCGAGATCGCCGACGCCTTCGTGGTGAACAAGGCCGACCTTCCGGGCGCCGAGCGCGCCGAGCTCGACCTCCTCTCGATGCTTGCGGTAACTGCGGGGGGGCCGAAGCCTCCGGTATTCAGAACCGCCGCCGCGTCGGGACAAGGCGTGAGCGCACTCGCGCACTGGCTGGAGCAGCGCGAGATGCCGGCGAGTCGCTCGCACTGACCGCGTCCTCAGCCAGGGTATCAATGATCGGGCAGCCGGATTTTCGGCTGCCTTTCGAGCATTCCGTGATCAGGCCCTTCAGCGCCTTCTCGATGGCCGCCAGGTCGCTGATTTTTCCCTCGACCATGGCGAGCTTCTTTTCCGCAAGCGCTTGGGTTTCCGCGCAGTGTTTGCCATCCGAGAGGCCCAGAAGCAGCGCGATTTCCTCCAGCGAAAAGCCCAACGCCTGCGCCCGCTTGATGAAGCGCACGCGCTTCAGATCATCCGCGCCATATCGCCGTATGCGGCCGTGCGCCCGGTCGGGCCGCGGCAGCAGTCCAATCCCCTGGTAATAGCGGATGGTCTCGACGTGCACGCCGGCCTCGTTTGCCAGCTCGCTGATTCTGAAACCTTTTTTGTCGGTCGCTTGCCTCAACATGACGCTTGACCCCGTAGCTAACTACGGAAGTAACGTTACACCTTTGACGACGCGATGACTACTGTCGAGGCGATGCTCAAGGCGACCAAGGACGCCGGCTTCCCGTCAACGCTCAAGAAGGAAAGGAAATGAACCTATACACCATTCGTGTGACAGGCATGACCTGCGATCACTGTGCCGCCACCATTGAAAAGACACTGAACCAACTGCCCGGGGCCAGCGCAAAAGTCTCCTACGACGACGCGCTCGCCAAGGTGAGCACCACCGGAAGTATCAATGTGAAGCGGATGCTGGATGCGGTGCGAGCCAAAGGCTACGGCGCCGAGCTCCTTGACACGCTCAAGGGCGACGGCCAGGAGCGAATTCCTTCCGTAGGTAAGACGGCACCGTCGAATCGAAAAGCTGGAAACGGCCTGCACGTCGCCATTATCGGCAGCGGCAGCGGCGCGTTCGCCGCGGCGATCCGGGCCGTTGATGCCGGCGCACAGGTTACTCTCATCGAGGCTGGGACCCTCGGCGGTACCTGTGTCAACGTGGGCTGCGTCCCCTCCAAAATCATGATCCGAGCAGCCCACTTTGCCCACGCCCAGGCGGCCGGCCCGTTTCACGGAATCGCGAATCGGCCGGCGCAGGTGAATCGGGCGTCACTAGTTGCCCAGCAGCAGCAGCGGGTCGAGGAGCTGCGGGTTGCCAAATACCAGAATATCGTGAATGCCAACCCGGGCATCAACGTGCTGCAGGGCTACGCCCGCATCAAAGATAACCACACTCTGATTGTGAAGCGGACGGACGGACGAGAGACGCAACTGCGCGCCGACCGGGTGCTGATCGCGACCGGCGCTTCCCCCGCGATACCGCCCGTGCCGGGCCTCAAGGAGTCGCCCTATTGGACTTCCACCGACGCGCTGGTGGCGAAAGAGCTGCCGCAGCACCTCGTCATCATCGGTTCATCCATCGTCGCGGTGGAGCTGGGCCAGGCATTCCTGCGGCTCGGCTCGATGGTGACCATGATCGCCCGCAGCAAGGTGCTGTTCCGCGAGGATCCCGCCATCGGCGAAGCGCTCGCGGAAGCGCTGACAGGCGAAGGCATGAAAATACTGACCCACACCGAGACACGCTCGGTCGTCCATCGCGACGGAGTATTCCAGGTCGAGACCAGCGCCGGAGTCGTGAGCGGGGATCGCCTCTTGGTAGCGACCGGCCGCCGCCCGAACACGACGGGGATGGGACTCGAAGAGATTGGCGTGAAACTGGACGAACGCAGGGCGATTCGCGTGGATGACCATATGCGCACCGGCGTACCGGACATCTATGCGGTGGGCGATTGCACCAACCAGCCGCAATTCGTTTACGTGGCGGCCGCAGCGGGGACCCGCGCGGCGATCAACATGACGGGCGGTGATGCGACTCTTGACTTGACGACGATGCCGGCGGTGGTCTTCACCGATCCGCAAGTGGCGACCGTGGGGCTCTCCGAGGCCGAAGCACATCTCAAGGGCATCGAAACCGAGACCCGCACGCTCACGCTCGACAACGTGCCGCGCGCGCTCGCCAATTTCGACACGCGGGGATTCATCAAGATCGTCGCGGAAGCGGGAAGCGGCCGCCTGCTGGGCGTGCAGGCCGTGGCGGACCAGGCGGGAGAGCTGATCCAGACGGCGGGGCTTGCGATTCGCAACCGCATGACGGTGGATGAACTCGCGGGGCAGCTCTTTCCCTACCTCACGATGGTCGAGGGCCTCAAGCTGTGCGCCCAGACCTTCAGAAAGGATGTAAAGCAGCTCTCCTGCTGCGCGGGTTAGGAGCGAGCCATGAAAGAACTGCTGAAACAGTGCTCGTCGGTCGCCGGGGCGGGATTCGCGGGCGCGTGTTGTTTAGGCGTGACGGCAGCGCTGTCGGTGCTCACCGCGATCGGCGCGGGCTTTCTGATCAACGATGCCTTTCTCATCCCGCTCTATCTGGGGTTGCTTGCGCTGAGCGTGTGGTTGCTCTACTCGTCGGCGCGGTCGCACGGCTACCTCCCCCCGTTCTGGACGGGTCTCACCGGCGCACTCGTCGCATTCGCCGGACTGTGGCTCCTGCCGGCTCTGGTGTATGCCGGCCTCGCCGTGCTGATCTCGGGCAGCGTGTGGGATTTCTGGAACGCTCGCCGGGCGCTGGCATCTCCGCGTTAGGTTGTCGTGGTCACGCGGCGCGCGAAGGGTCCGATCGAGAGGCTTGAATCATGGAAACGACGGACACGAAGGGAGCGACCTCCCCGGTCCGGGGGGCGTTAACGTACTTCATGGGCGCGCTCGCGTTCCTGACGTGCCCCTGCCATCTACCGATCCTGCTGCTTCTGCTCTCGGGAACCGCGGCCGGCGCCTTCCTTTCGCAAAACCTGGGGATCGCATTCCTGCTGTTACTGCCGGTCTTTCTGCTGTCGGCGTTCGCCACGTGGCGGCTGCTGGACAGGAGCGACCGTAACACCCGGTAGATTGCCTCTCAGGCGGCCTTCATGGAGCTGCCGCGCAGCTCGCGCAGCGCCCCTGCGCTCACGCCTACTGCAGAGC
>JACOVL010000101.1 GCA_016177355.1 Betaproteobacteria bacterium
ATCTCTGTCCCGGGATTCTTCTCCTGCATGCCGAGTATCCAGCTGGTGGAAATCCCACCAAGGCAAGCTACCCGGACAGCGCCCTCGGGCGATGCCTCGGGCGAGACTTTGCGGCAATCAACATATGCGGTCCGGGCCAGCGTGCGCTCCGCCGCCGCGGCGAAGCCGGCCAGTTGAAGGGCATGGGTCGGACACGCGGCCGCGCAACGTCCGCACCCGAGGCATGCGTCACCGATTTCAATATCTTGTCCGTGGAAGTGCAGGCAGTTGGCGGGACATGCATCCTGACACGACCGGCAGTCGAGGTAGCGGATGCAGTTCGACAGCGACCAGGAAAGCCCCTTGCCGGCCATTCTCGAAGGCATCGGGTACGGAACCTTTTTCCCCAAGCGCATTGGTGCCACGTTCTCTTCTTATTTGCATCATGGCCTCAGATGCGTATGACAGATTTGATCTGGATCAATGTTCAGTATCAGGCAAGTCTCCTATTGCGAAACCGAGGCTGGCCGCCATGGTCAGCATGCCCTGGTTCGCTGCAAGGATGTACCCGGTCATCGTTTTCAGACCCCCTTTCAAGGTTGCTCCCGGTCATCGGCTATGCTCCAATCGATACGGCATGAATCTTCACCGTCTACTTCTCCAGCGCGCGGCGGACGGAAAACCGCTGCGGGTGGCGCTGATCGGCGCCGGGAAGTTCGGCTCGATGTTCCTCGCGCAGGTGCGGCGCACTCCCGGCATTCACGTCGTGGCTGTCGCGGACCTCGACCCGCAGCGAGCGCGGGCGGGCCTTGCCCGCGTCGGCTGGCCGGAAGAGCAACACCAGGCGAAGTCGCCCGCTGAAGCGGCGAAAACCGGCAGGACTGCCGTCGCCGACGATGCGCTTGCGGTCATCGGCAACGACGCGGTCGAGATCGTGATCGACGCGACGGGGGACCCCGCCGCCGGCATCCGCCACGCGCTTGCCTGCTGCGAGCACGGCAAGCATATCGTGATGGTCAACGTGGAAGCGGATGCGCTCGCAGGCCCGCTCCTCGCGCGCCGCGCGACGCAAGCCGGCGTCGCCTATTCCCTCGCCTACGGCGACCAGCCGGCGCTGATCTGCGAGATGGCGGATTGGGCGCGCGCCGCGGGCTTCGAGGTGGTCGCCGCCGGCAAGGGCACCCAGTACCTTCCTTCTTATCACGAGTCCACGCCGGAGACGGTGTGGGACTACTACGGATTCACGCCGGAAACGGTGGCAAAGGGGGATTTCAACGCGCAGATGTTCAATTCCTTCCTCGACGGCACCAAATCGGCGATCGAGATGGCGGCGGTGGCGAATGCCACGGGGCTCACGCCGGCGCCGGAGGGGCTTTCGTTTCCACCGTGCGGAGTGGACGACCTGCCTCGAATGCTGCGGCCACGGTCCGAAGGCGGCCTGCTCCACCATCGCGGCCAGGTCGAGGTGATTTCCAGTCTCGGGCGCGACGGCAGCCCGGTTGCCCGCGATCTGAGATGGGGTGTCTACATAACCTTTGCCGCCGACTCGGACTACGTGCGCCGCTGCTTCCTGGAGTACGGGCTCGTGACCGACGAGAGCGGCAACTATGCCGCGATGTACAAGCCGCACCATCTGATCGGGCTCGAACTCGGGATCTCGGTGGCGAGCGTAGGGCTGCGCGGCGAGCCCACAGGCGCGCCGACCGGGTTTCGCGGTGACGTCGTCTCCGTCGCCAAGCGCGACTTGAAGCCGGGCGAGTCGCTCGACGGCGAAGGCGGTTATACGGTTCGGGGCAAGCTCATGCCGGCGCGGGACTCGCTCGCCTGCGGCGGCCTGCCGATCGGGCTCGCGCACGGTGTGGAGCTCACGCGGGCGGTGAGGAAAGGCGCAACCGTGACCTGGCGTGACATCACGGCGCCCGACAGCGAAGCCGCGCACCTGCGCCTTCGGATGGAAGAAGAGTTCGCAGCGGTATGGGGCATACGGCGTTTGCCATCCGCCACCGTCAAGTGAAATCCGCGGGGCCACGCGTTACCCGGGCGCCGCATTTGCCGGATAGTAGCAACGCTGGCGGGCGCGTCTCGAGCCAGCCGCTCATATCACGCGGGAATAGCGTCGCACTTCGCGGTCGTGTCTCAGGTAGCGGTCGAAGACCATGCAGATGTTGCGGATCAGCATGCGCCCCTTCGCGCTCACCGTGATCCAGTCGTCCTTCATGGCGATCAGTCCCAGCCTCTCGAATTCGCGCAGCTCCTCGAGCTCGGTCGCGAAATAGCCGTCGAAGTCGACCAGATAGGCGATCTCGATCGATTCCTTCGACAGCGCGAAGTGGCACATCAAGGCCTGGATCGCCGCCCGCCGCATCAGATCGTCGGTGGTGAGCTCGATGCCGCGCATGATCGGCAGCTTCCCGCGCTCGAGGGCATCGTAATAGTCCTCGAGCGAGCGGTGGTTCTGGCTGTAGGTCGGCCCGACGGCGCCGATCGCCGAGATGCCGAGCCCGACGAGGTCGGCTTCGGCGCAGGCGGAGTAACCCTGGAAATTGCGGTGCAGCCGTCCCTGGCGCTGCGCCACCGCCAGCGCATCCTCCGGCAGCGCGAAATGATCCATGCCGATATAGGCATAACCCGCCAGGCCGATCTGCTTGACCGCCGACCCGAAGATTCCCAGCTTCGTTTCAGGCGAAGGCAGATCGCGCTCGAGAATGCGCCGCTGCGGCCTGAACAGCGTCGGCAGGTGCGCGTAATTGTAGAGCGCGATGCGGTCGGGCCGGACCGCCAGCACGTGCGTGAGCGTATCGCCGAAGCTCACCGGCGTCTGCTTCGGCAGCCCGTAGATAAGGTCAACGTTGACCGATTCGAAGCCGGCCCGGCGCGCGGCCTCGACCGCGGCGCGCGTCTGCTCTTCGCTCTGGAGGCGGTGTATGGCAATCTGCACGTTGGGATCGAAGTCCTGCACGCCGAAGCTCACTCGATTGAATCCCATTTCGCGCAACGCGTGGATCGCTTCGGCGTCCACCGTGCGCGGGTCCACCTCGATTGAATATTCGCCGCGCGCCGCAAACTCGAAATGCCCGGCGAGCCGCGCAAAGAGCGCGCCCAGGGCCCTGGGGTCGTAGTAGGTCGGGGTGCCGCCGCCCCAGTGCATCTGCGAGACGCGCGGATCATCGCGGAACAAAGCCCCCTGCAGCCCGATCTCCCGGCCCAGGTACTCGAGATAGCGCGCCGCCTTGGTTGCATCGCGCGTGACGATCTTGTTGCACGCGCAGTAGTAGCAGACGTCGCGGCAGAACGGCAGGTGCACGTAGAGCGCCAGCGGGCGCTGCACGCCGCCGATGTTGCGGCGCGCCGCCCATGTCATGTAGGCGACGTCGCCGAACGCTTCGACGAAGCGATCGGCGGTCGGGTAGGACGTGTAACGGGGACCGTTGCGGTCGAGGCGCCGCACCAGGTCGGTGTCGAACTCGGGCTTCGGGTAATTCATGGTTGGTGTGCTGCGCGGCTGGCCGTCCAGGTCGGATTAGTATTGCATGGCGGGCCGGGCGCTTCTTGATATAGGTCAAATCGGGAGGCCGCAGGCGCGTCACACTTCCTTGCATGCCCCCCCTCCCCACCCGCTGCGCCGTGGATATCGGACAGCTGCGCGTCGCATGCTCTTCGTGCAGCCTGCGGGAACTCTGCCTCCCGGCGGGGTTCAAGGCGCGGGAAATGGAAAGAATTGACGGTCTCGTTGACCAGCGGAGGCGGGTCCGCAAGGGTGAGCACCTCTACCGCGCCGGCGACCCGTTGACCGCGCTCTACGCAATCCGTTCGGGCTTCATGAAGAGCTGCGTGCTGCATGAGGACGGCCGCGAGCAGGTGGCCGGTTTCCACATGATGGGAGATCTGCTCGGAATGGACGCGATCGGCGGCGGCCACCATATGAGCGACACGATGGCGCTGGAGGACAGCGAGGTCTG
The DNA here is from genome assembly GCA_016177355.1 of Betaproteobacteria bacterium. Taxonomy (GTDB): domain Bacteria; phylum Pseudomonadota; class Gammaproteobacteria; order Burkholderiales; family SG8-41; genus SG8-41. The sequence goes on from JACOVL010000101.1 coordinate 3,939, forward strand.
CGAGATGCCTTTCACCATCCTGGAGCGTCTCTCCCGCGAATTCCCCCCGCTCCAGCTGCAACTGCACCGGGTCATGAGCCGGGAGATCGTCCGCGATTACGGCGTCATGCTGCTCCTCGGCAGCATGAAAGCGGAGGAGCGGCTTGCCGCCTTTCTGCTTAACCTGTCCCAGCGCTTCGCTGTCCGCGGCTATTCCCCGACCGAATTCAACCTGCGCATGACGCGCCAGGAGATCGGCAGCTACCTCGGGCTCAAGCTCGAGACCGTGAGCCGCGCCTTTTCCAGTTTTCACCAGCACCAGCTGGTCGAAGTGCGCCACCGGCACGTGCGCATCCTCGATCCCGGCGGACTCAAGGCCGTGCTCGGCCCCGTGCGCTGATCCAGATAAAAACAATACCGGGCCACGCCGGGCGGAACGGCCAAACCCTGACGCGCGTCAACCTTCGTGCGCCGCGTGTACCTGTTTCGCGGCATGCCGCCAGCCCTGTTTGATCTGTGTCAACACCCGGGGCTACCCGCTCCGATAAACATCAGGCGGCTGCAGGAAAAATATGGATACGATTCGATACGCCAAGCAGGACTGCGGCTATCCTTATTACGTCGAGGCCAGCACCTTTGCTGTTCTTTTCCCCCGGCATAGGCGCTGAATACCACATCCCAGACCCTCGGGGTGCGCCTCGGCGCCTTGCTCAAGGCTGGCTCCTGCTCGGCGTCGCGGCCCTCGCCGTTTCCGGCCTCTACTCCATACTGATCGTGCTGGCGCGCACGCCGGGCGTGCACGACTGGCTGCCTTGGTCCGATTTCTTCCGGCCCGCCTTGGTCGTGCACGTGAACTTGGCGGTAGCCGTCTGGTTCATCGCCTTTGGCGGTGTGCTGTGGAGCCTGGACACGGCCTCACGATCTGCGGGCTTGGGATGGGCAGCGTTCTCGCTGTGCGCCTTGGGGACGGCAGTCATCGCCACGGCGCCGCTCGCGGGCCCGACTTATCCGCTCCTCAATAATTATGTTCCCGTGCTGCGCCAACCGTACTTTTTCGCTGGGCTGGCCGCACTCGGGTCGGGGTTCGCCCTGCTCCTTGCCCGCAGTTTCCTCGCCGCGGCGCCCTTGGGCAGCCCATTCCGCGGGACCGGGGCGTTGCGCATCGGCCTGCGGGCGGCAGCCACCACGGCCGCCGTGGCGCTTGCGGCGTTCGCATGGTCCTTCATCGCGATCGGCGAAGCAGCCGAAGGCGAGGGTTATTTCGAGTACCTGTTCTGGGGTGGCGGCCATCTGCTCCAGTTCACCCATACCGTGCTCATGCTCGTGTGCTGGGCGTGGCTCGCCAGCGTGAGCGGCGCACAGCCACCGGTGACTCCGAAGACTGCCGCCTGGCTTTTCGTGGCCGCCGCGCTCCCGGCGGCGGGGGCGATCCCCATCTACCTCCTGCACGATGTGCTCTCGACCGGACATCGGGTCGCCTTCACCAGACTCATGGAATACGGGGGGCTCGCCGCCGTGCCTCTGGGAGCGGTGATCGCAGTTGCGCTGTTGCGGGCGCGGCACCCCGATGTCGGCCAGCGGCCGCTGCGCGCGGCTCTCACGGCGTCGGTGATGCTGTTCGCCACGGGCGGCATCCTCGGGTTTCTCATTCGCGGCACAAACGTGGTCGTCCCCGCCCACTACCATGGCTGCATCGTCGGCGTCACCCTCGCCTTCATGGGTCTCACCTACCATTTGCTCGACCGCCTGGGCTTCGCTCCACCGGCGCCCCGCCTCGCTTGGCTCCAGCCCTACATCTATGGCGGCGGCCAGCTCCTGCATATCCTGGGCTTGGCGTGGTCAGGGGGCTACGGGGTGCAGCGGAAGACGGCGAGCGCGGCCCAAGTGCTCGAGCATCTGCCCGAGATCGCCGGGATGGCGCTCATGGGGCTGGGCGGCCTCATCGCTATCGTCGGCGGGCTGCTGTTCGTGATCGTGGTGATCTGGTCGGCGTGGACGACGCGCGCGGCCGTTAGAGGACGAAGGCGCGCAGGAACAGCCGCGCGTAGTGGTCCGCTAGCAGGAACGCGAACAGCAGGCTGAGGTACAGTATGGAGTAGTCGAAGGTCCTCATCGCCTGCGCGTCGGAATCGGTGCGATACAGCGCCAAAGCGGAACGCAGGAACCCGGCGCCCAGCGCGATCGCACCCGCCAGGTAAATCAGCCCGCTCATGTGCGTGACGAACGGCAGCAGGGTGACCGCCACCAGCAGCGCCGTGTACAGCAGGATCTGGAGCTTGGTCACGCGCACCCCGTGGGTCACCGGCAGCATGGGGATGCCGGCGCGGGCATAGTCCTCGCGCCGACGGATCGCGAGCGACCAGAAATGGGGCGGGGTCCACACAAAGATGATGAGGAACAGCAGCAGCGCCTCGGGATGGATCTGACCGGTTACCGCCGTCCAGCCCAGCACCGGGGGCGCCGCGCCCGCCGCTCCACCCAGCACGATGTTCTGGGGCGTCCGGCGCTTGAGGAACATGGTGTAGATGACGGCGTAGCCGATGAGCGAGATGAACGTGAGCAGCGCGGTAAGAGGGTTGACGAGCCGGTGCAGGACGAACATCGCCAGCGCGCCGAGCGTGAGCGCGAACAACACGGCCTGGCGGGCGCCGACCTCGCCCATCGGCAGGGGCCGCCGGCTGGTACGCGCCATGACCGCGTCGATGTGCCGGTCCACCACGTGGTTGAGCGCGGCGCCGGAGGCCGCCGCCAGCGCGATGCCCAGGGTGCCGAACACGCAGGCGCCCAGCGGCGGCGCGCCTGCGGTGGACAGGAACATGCCGACCACCGCGGTGAAGGTGACGAGCAGCACCACCCTGGGCTTGCACAACCGCCAGTAGGCGCGCCAAGGGACGGCAACGGCACGCGCCGCGCCACCGGCGACGGAGTAGCTGCGCATGAATCTTCTACACTGCCGGCTGGCCCCGGACGCCCCGCCAACCCTCACTTGCCGTAGGCATAGGGACCCCAGTCAGGTGACAGCTTGGGCACTTCAACCCAGTTGCCGGGAGGCGGCGGCGACTGGGTCGTCCATTCCAGCGACTTGGAGCCCCACGGGTTGTCCGGCGCTTTCGCGCCCTTCAGCAGCCCGTGGATCCAGCTCCACAGGATGACAATCGCCCCGAGCAGGATCACCACCGAGCCGAGCGACATGAACAGCTGCAGGCCCGCCACCTGCGGAAACTGCTCGTAGTCGAAGTAACGCCGCGGCATGCCGTAAAGCCCGGCGATCATCATCGGGAAGAACACCAGGTTGATGCCGATGAAGGTGAGGATGAAACCGGTCCAGCCGAGTACCTCGCTGTACATGCGGCCGGTCATCTTCGGGAACAGGTAGTAGATCGCGCCGAAGATCGCGAACGTGCCCGACACCGCCATCACGTAGTGGAAGTGCCCCGGGATGAAGTAGGTGTCCGACAGATTCAGGTCGAGCGGGGCCATCGCGAGCGGAATGCCGGTCAGGCCGCCGATGAGGAAGGTGAAGTTCACCGCGAGCGCGTACAGATTCGGGGTGCGGAAGCTGATCGAGCCGCGGTAGAGCGTCCCCAAGAGGCTGATCATCAGCAGCCCCACTGGCACGGAGATCAGGAGCGTGCTCACCATCTGGCCGAGCCGCAGCCAGTCGGGCATGCCGGCGGTGTACAGGTGATGCACCCACACCTCGCCCGAGAGCAGCAGCACGCCGCCGATGCCGCCGTACACCGCCGCCTTGTAGTTGAACACGCGGTTGCGCGCGAACGTGGCGATGATGTCGAAGGTGATGCCGATGAACGGCAGCAGGATCACGTACACCGCGGGGTGCGAGTAGAACCAGAACAGGTTCTGGTAGATCAGCACGTCGCCGCCGTTCGCCGGGTTGAAGAAGTGCGTGCCGAGGTACTTGTCGAGCGACAGCATCGTCACGGCAACGCCGAGCACCGGCACGAAGATCAGCTGGATGACGAACGCCGCCACAATCGACCAGACGAAGATGTTGAGCTGGTTCCAGCCCAGGCCCGGCGCGCGTAGGTACACGACCGTGGTGAGAAAATTGATCCCTCCCAGGATCGACGAGAACCCGATCAGCAGTACCGTGAAGGTGTAGAAGGCTGTGTTGCCGGCGGTCTTGATCGAGTAGGGCGGATAGCCGGTCCACATGATGTCGGGCGGATCGGGCACGACGAAAGTGAGCAACGCCATCACGATGCCGCCGAAGAACAGCCACACGCTGAAGGCGTTGAGGCGCGGGAACGCGACGTCCCTGGCGCCGATCATCAGCGGCACGCAGTAGTTGGCGAGATATCCGAGGAGCGCGGGAATCTGGAAGCCGAGGATCATAGCCGCGCCGTGGAAGTAAAGCCAGACGTTGTAGTCGTTGGGGTTCGAGGTGAGGTCGGGCCCCGGGCTGTGGAGCTCGATCCTCATCAGCATCGCCATGATTCCGGCCACCGCGAACGCGGCCAGCGCGCCGATCAGGTAAAGGACCCCGATCCGCTTGTGGTCGGTGGTGAAGACCCATTCCTTGAGTGAAAACGCCATGTCAGCCTCCGGGCTTCTTCGCCTTCGCTTCGGCGAGCTTTTTCTCTTCTTCCGCGTACCAGGCGGCGAAGTCCCCGGGCGGCATCGCGATCACCTTGCCCGTCATCTTCGAGTGCATCATGCCGCAGAACTCCGCGCAGGTGGCGAGGTACTCGCCGGGATTGCGCGGATAGAACCAGAGGTAGGTCACGCGTCCCGGCATCGAGTCTTCCTTGACCCGGAAGTCAGGCAAATAGAACGAATGCACGTAGTCGGCCGAGGTCATGCGCAGCATGACTGGCTTGCCGGCGGGAACGCGCAGCTCGTTGGTGACCTGCACGCCGTTCGGGTAGGTGAAGTCCCAGCGCCACGCGGCCGACTCGAGCTTCACCTCCAGCCGGTCGGCTGGCACATCGCGGTACACGTTCCACAGCTGCCAGCTGCGTGCCGCGAGGTAGAAGTCGTCGGCAATGAACACGAACGCCGGAATCACGGCCCAGGCCACGCAGGCCAGCGGCGTGAGCTTCGGTCCGTCGCCCACTTCGTCGGGCAAGCGCCGCCGGTAGCGCAGCATGAAGTACGCGCCAAGCGCCGCGAACACGACGAATATGATCCCGACGTCGATCAGGTATTCGTGCCACAGGCGGTCCCAGCCGCGCGCGGGGTCGCTCGGCTCCGCCGCCTGAAGCGGCGCGCACCACAGGCAGAGCAGCCACCAGAAGCGTCTAAGCACCTTGCGCCTCCTTTCGTTTTTTTCTGCGGAATACCGCGAACCCGGCGATCACCGAGGCAAAACCGAGCGTGAGCGAGCCCGCGGCGATAAATAGCGGCGCGTTGAGCACATAACGCCCTTCCTTGTGGTTGTAGCTGAAGCAGATTCCGGCGGCGATGTCGATGAGGCGCGAGCTGCCGGTGATGCGGGTCCAGTCGCTCTCGATCAGCGCCAGCTCGATGTCGCGCGGCCCGATCGTCCAGCTCGGCAGGTAGCGCGCCACACGCCCCTCGGGCGAGAGCACGATCAGCACGTTCGGGTGCATGAACACGCGGTCGCGCACCGACCAGAACCAGCGGTAGCCGACCTTCTCGGCGATCCTGCGGATGTCGCCGCCGTTTGCAAACAGCGCGAAGCGCCAGGCGCGCGTCGCCGCTGCGTCCGGGCCGAGGAGCTGCACGAACTTGCGGACGCTGGCCGGCGTGTCCTTGCGGTCGAACGAGACCGTCAGAACGTGGTAGTCTTCGCCCGCTCGAAAGCGTGTGACGCCGGCGATCGCCTCCGCGAGCTTGCGGTTCACCGTCGGGCAGGCCCCGTCGCAGCTGTAATACGAAAAGAGCAGCAGCGTCGGCTTGCCGAAGAGCTCGCCGAGACGGAACTCGCGGCCATTCTCGTCAACGAGAGCAAGATCGCCCTCGAGCAGCACGCCCAGGAACTTCGCCTCGTCGATCGCGAGCACGCTCGCGTCGAGATGCGAGTCGGGCGTGCGGCCGTACTCGGCCCGCGCTGCGCCCGCCAGCACGAGGGCGACTCCGAGCAGCAAGGCCGCCGCCAGACCCGTTCTCACAGAAAATACACCTGCGAGACGACGAACAGCCAGACGATATCGACGAAGTGCCAGTAGATGCCCCCCGCCTTGATGAGGCCGGCGCTGGTGCGGCCGCCGAGCGCCGGCAGCAGGATCGCCAGGAAGACGCCGAGGCCGACCACCACGTGCGAGGCATGGAAGCCGGTGATCGAGTAGAACGAGGTGCCGAAGGCGTTGGTGCCGATGCTGAAGCCCTGCCCCATCAGGTCGCTCCACTCGTAAGCCGACAGGCCTACGAATGCGGCGCCGAGCGCGATGCTGACGCCGAGCCAGGCGCGAAAGCCGTCATCGCGGCCCTTCTCGTGTGCCGCCTCGGCCGCGTAGTAGGTAAAGCTCGAGGACACCAGCAGCACCGTCATGACCGCTGGGATCACGGTTGGCATCGGCACCGATCCCGCGGGCGGCCAGGCGGGCGCGGACAGCCGTATGACCCAGTAGGCGGCGAAGAAGCCCAGGAACAGCAGCGCCTCGGCGAGGATGAACCAGCCCATCGCCGGCGTGCTCAAGCCCTCGCCGTGGCCGGCGAGTCCCTCGTTCACCCAGCCCGCGATGGCGACGACCGTCAGCGGCACGCCGACGCCGAGGCAGAGCACCGCGAGAAAGGATTGCTGGTAGACGAAGTGGAACGAGAACGGCAGCGGCAGCACGAGCAATACGCCGACGCCGAGGACCAGCGGCCAGACGCTCGTTTCCCAATGCAAGGCGAAGTGCTCGACCTCGGGGGCCAGGCTGGACTCGACTGTGTTGCGGGGCATGCGCGCTTCCTCCGTTACAAACATCCCACGAATGAGAGTGCCGCGTCCGCGGGTTGCATTTGATCGAGTTCAAACGCGACGCCGCACGCGTCCGTCGATCAGAACTTCCAGCCGACGCCGACCCCAACGATCACGGGGTCGATATCCAGCTTGGTGACAAAAGCACCGGCCGCCGTTTTCACTTTGGTGTCGATAAAGACTTTCTTGACGTCGAGATTGACGAAAAAGCGCTTGGTGACCTCGATGTCGATCCCCGCCTGCAGCGCCGCGCCCCAACTGTTCCTGTCGACGGTGAGCCCTCCGGCGAGATCGGGGTCGGTGAAGCGGGTGTAGTTGACCCCCACGCCCACGTAAGGCCGCCATTTTGCCTCGGGGGTGAAATGGTATTGCAGCGTGAGCGTCGGCGGCAGGTGCTTCACCGTGCCGATATTCGCCCCGTTGAGGCTCACATCATGGCGTTTCGTCGCCAGGATCAGCTCCAGGGCGAGGTTTCTGGTCACGAAGTAACTGAAATCGAGTTCCAGGGTCGTTTCGTCACTCACGTCGAGCCCCGTCAGCGGCGACGAACCGGCGTCCGGGATGAGGCGGATGACCCGCCCCCGCACCAGCCAGTCACCCTGCTCGGCCAGTGCGTTGGTTGCAAGGCACAGGGCCCCGATCAGGATTAACAGTCGTTTTTTCATCATCCCCCCTGAAAGATAAACGGACCGGCAAGTCCGCGTCAGAGGATATGATGGGCTTACAAGGAAAATTTGATACACATCAATTTTCGCGCAGGTTGGAAGCCAGGAAAAGTTGACGCGCGTCAACCAGCGCGCGTTCCGCCGCGAAAGCGGCGCGGATAGCGCTTGTCAAGCGACCGAGGTAAGAGCGGTGGCGGCGGCCGCGCGGCGGCCGGGGTCGTGAGCGATCGCTGTCAGCCGCTCGAGGTCATGCAGCTCGACGTAACGGCGGCGCGTGGTGAGCCACCCCTCCTCCTGGAAGCGGGTGAATACCCGGCACACCGTTTCCTCCGCGATGCCGAGGTAGTTGCCGATATCGCCGCGCGACATGCTGAGGTTGAACTGCGTCGGCGAATAATGGTGCAGGGCGAAACGCTGCGACAGCCCGAGCAGGAACGCCGCCAGCCGCCGCTCGGCGTTGTGCTTGCCGAGCAGCAGCAGCAGTTGCTCGTAGTGCCGGATCTGGCCGCTCATGATGCGCAGCATCTCGCGATGGATCGACGGCAGCCGCTCCGCGACCTCTTCAAGCTGGTGCATCGACACCTGGCACACCGAGGTCGTTTCCAGCGCCCGCGCCTCGCAAGTGTACTCGCGCGAGTCGAATCCGGCGAGCCCGAGCAGCTCGCCGGGCAGGTGCAGCCCCGTGATCTGGACTCGCCCGCCTTCGGTCCTGACACAGGTCTTTGCCGAGCCGCTGCGGATCGCGTACACGTAGTCCGCGGGCTCGCGCGCGCGGAACAGCAGCTCGCCGCGCTTGAAGATCAGCTTTCTTTTGACCACTCGCTCGAGCAGCGACAGCTCGTCCCCCTCCAGGCCGAGCGCCGCGCACAGCCGGTAGACGCCGCAGTCGCGGCAGGCGACCGCGCCGCAGGCGCGCACGGGGGCAAGCGGTACGACCACCGAGGCGCGCTTCAGCGTTGCTTCAGTCATACGAGGGACGGGGTGGGGATGACCCCGCGAATCTTTACCAGTGCCCGACCATATCCATCAGGCCATCAACGTTCTTGAGCTCGATCTCGCGCTGTTGCACCGCGACCAGGCCTTCACGCTGAAAACGAGACAGCATCCGGCTCACCGTTTCCAGGGTGAGGCCGAGGTAATTGCCGATTTCCTCGCGCGTCATGCGCAGCACGAAGCGATTGGCTGCGAAGCCGAGGCGTTTGTGGCGCCGCGACAGGGACAGCAGGAACGCCGAGAGGCGCTGCTCGGCGCTCATGCTGCCCAGCAGCAGCATCAGCCCCTGGTCCCGCGAGATGTCCCCCGAGAGCAGGCGCAGCAGCTGGTGCTGCAGCGCCGGCATGGACATTGCCATCTGCTCGAGCTGCGTGAAGGGGATGATGCACACTTCGCTGTCCTCGAGCGCGACCGAACCATAACCGTAGCGGTCGCTGCTGATGGCCTCCAGCCCCAGCAACTCGCCCGGCAGGTGGAAGCCGGTGATCTTCTCGTCTCCCTGGCGCGATACGCCCACAGTTTTGAATGACCCGCTGCGTACCGCGAACAACGACTCGAAGCGTTCGCCGCTGTGGTAGAGCGAGGCGCCGCGCGCCACCCGCCGCTTGGCGGTGGTGATCTCGTCGAAGCTGTCGAGCTCGGACTGGCCGAGATCGCACGGCAGGCACACGCCTTTCAGGCAGCAGGACGAGCACGCCACCGCGGGCTTCGCATGCGGTGCCGCAGCGGCGCTACGAACCGTGGCCGGCATCATCGAGAACGGCCGGGTCATTGCGATTGTCTGCATCATGGTAGCCTCCTGGGTCCAGTGCGTTGCATTCAAGACGCATTCTGTTGCGGCGCGTTTGTTCCGCCCTTCATCCGTTCCAGGATTTCGGTGATGCGCTCGAAATCCTTCGATTTGTCCAAAAAGTATTCGGCCCCGGCGTCGGCGCTTGCCTTCAAGTGCTGCGGCGTGGCGTAATTGCTCAGGACGATTGCCCGGATCGCCGGCAACGTCTTCCTGACCTCGTTCAGCACGTCGATACCGCTGCCGGCGTCGTCCGCGAGCCTGATATCGAGGATCGCCACGTCCGGCCGGGTATTCGTGATGCCGGCCACGGCGGTTTCGAATCTGTCGGCCTCGCCCACCACTTCGATATCCTCGATCTCCCGGATCATCTCGATCAGCCTCTCCCTCACTGCCGCCGAATCCTCGAGCACGAATATCTTCATGGAGTGGTCTAGCGTGCGGTTGTAGTCCATGGCCGGCAGTATGCGCAGGCAACCCGGCGGCTCACCATCGGCGCGGGCTGAATCGGGAGGTAGGAATTGCGGAATGTCGCGTCGGACCAGTCCTACACGACGGGGGCGGCATGAGCGCGGGGGAATATACTAACTTATTGATTTATCAAGTATTTTATGCTCTATAGCATAGCGTATCAGCTGCGCCTGGTTGGCGAGGCCCATCTTCTCCATGATGCGGGTCTTGTGAGTGCTTATGGTCTTGGCGCTCAACGAAAGATCGCGCGCGATCTCGCTGACCGACATGCCCCGGGCGATCATCTGAAACACCTGGAACTCGCGGTCGGAGAGCAGCGTGTGGGGCTCGGCCTCCGCCCGCGGCGCCGCGCCGAGCGCGAGGCGCTCCGCCGTTTCCGGACTCACATACGCGCCGCCGGCGCCGATGCGGCGGATGGCCGCCACCAGCCGGTCGGCGGCGCTCTCCTTGGTGAGATAGCCGGAAGCGCCGGCCTTGAGGGCGCGCACGGCATATTGCTCCTCGCTGTGCATGCTGAGCACGAGCATCTTGAGTTTCGGTTTCTCGGCCCTGACCCGCTTGATCAGCTCGATGCCGCTCCTGCCGGGCATGGACATGTCGAGGACCACGACGTCATAGTCATGACTGCGGACCTGCGCCAGGACTTCCTGTCCGTTGGCCGCTTCC
>JACOVL010000089.1 GCA_016177355.1 Betaproteobacteria bacterium
GCGGCGGCCTGCTGCCGGCGCGCGCCGGGCAGGCGCACGCCCTCGTCGGCGAGCATGCCCGAGATCATCTCTTCGAGCCGCGAGCAATACAGGTCCGCGCCCGCCAGCGCCGCGGGATCGATGACGATGAACGCGTGGCCGGTGCGCGGCGGCCTGCCGGGCTCGAAGTAGGAGTCGATCTCGAAGCTGAACGCTGCGCCGGTCAGCGTGGCGCACAACACCTCCACGATCAGCGCCAGCATCGTGCCCTTCATGCCGCCGATCGCCGCCAGGCTGCCGGTCAGCGCCGCGCGCGCGTCGGTGGTGGGCTTGCCTTCCCGGTCGAGCGCCCAGCCGGGCGGTATCGGCCTCCCTTCCCTGGCGTAGAGCATGAGTTTGCCGCGCACGACTTCGGTGAGCGAGAGGTCCACGATGACCGGGGCGCCGTTGCGGCGCGGGAAGATCGCGGCGATGGGGTTGGTGCCGAAGAACGCCTTCTTCCCGCCCCAGGCGTTGATCGCTGGCGGCGAATTGGTGAAAGCGAGCCCGATCAACCCGGCTTCCGCCGCCGCCGCGAGGTTGCAGGCGGCGGCGCCGTAGTGATGGCTGTTGGTCACGCCGGCGAATGCGATGCCGTGGCGCCGGGCGCGCTTCACCGCCTCTTTCACCGCCATCGCGCACGCGACGTAAGCGAGCCCGCCCGCCGCATCGACCAGGCAGGTGGCGCCCTGTTTTTTCACGACCTTCGGCTTCGCCTTTCCCGCCACGCGGCCTTCCTTGAGGTGCTGCACGTACAGCGCGACGCGCGACAGCCCGTGCCCGGAGAGCCCTTCCATCTCCGCCGCCACCAGCGCGCTTGCGGCCGCCTCGGAAGCGGCCCTGGACGCGCCCGCCCGCTTCAGCGCGCGCGCCGCGAGTACCGTCACCTCATCAGCGGTCAGCTTCAATCCAGCTTGGTTCCCGAGCGCTTCGCCACGTCGGCCCACTTCTCCGCCTCGGCGCGGTAGAACGCCGCGAACTCGCCCGGCGTGTTGCCCACGGGGGCCGCGCCTTCGGACTCGAAGCGCTGCCTGACGTCAGGCAAGTGGACTGCCTTCGCGACCTCGCGGTGGAGCCGGTCGAGAATCGCCTGCGGCGTGCGTGCCGGCGCGAACATTCCGTTCCACTGCACCGCCTCGTGGCCCGCAATGCCGGCTTCCCGCATCGTCGGCATCTGGGGCGCCGCCGCCGAGCGCTCGGGCGCCGCGACCGCCAGGCCGCGCAGCTTGCCGGCTTTGACTTGCGCGGCGGCCACCGGCATGACCAGGAAAGCCAGTTGGGTCTCGCCCGAAATCAGGCTGATCGAGGCCGGAGCGGCGCCCTTGTACGGGAGATGCTGGATCCTGGCCCCGCCGATCCTGAGCCGCAGCAGCTCCATCGCCATGTGCGACATGGTGCCGGCGCCCGCCGATGCGTAGGCCAGCGCATCCGGTTTTGCCTTCGCGAGAGCAACGAGTTCCTTCACGCTGCGCACGGGCAGCGACGGATGTACCGCGAGCGCGAACGGGTACGAGGAGGCCATCGAGATCGGCGCCAGGTCCCTGACCGGATCGTAGCTGAGCTTGCGGAACACCGCCGGGCTGATGGACAGCGACGAGTTGCCGAACAGCAGCGTGTAGCCGTCCGGCGCGGCCCTGGCCACCAGCTCCGCCGCGATGTTGGCGCTCGCGCCCGGGCGGTTCTCTACGACCACCGGCTGCCCGAGCGTGGCGGTCAGCTTCTGGCTGACCAGGCGCGCGATCAGGTCGCTGCCGCCTCCCGCGGGAAATCCCACGATCACCCTGACCGGCTTGACGGGATATTCCTGCGGCCAGGCCGTCATCGGCCCCGCGAGCAGGCACGCTATTGCTAACAGAATGGAACGAAACATGATTCTTCCTCCTTGTTTTGTCGGTGCGTCGCTTCGCCACCCGTCAGGCGGCCGCCTCGAGCAGGGTCTCGCCGGGCTTGACGCGAGTGAATTCGACCGGGCGCATCGCGAGGGCGAAGCAACCGTCCTGCCAGTTGACGCAGGTGTAGCGCGAGCTGGCGAGGTCCCGGACGTCCGGAAAATCCGAGCGGTAGTGCGCGCCGCGCGAGTCCTCGCGCGCCGTCGCGGCGAAGCGGATGGATTTCGACACCAGGACGAGGTTCTTCAGGTTCAGCCAGTCGTGCCAGGCGAGGTTGAAGGCAAGGTTTGTCCCGTCCACGCCGGCCGCATCGAGCCTGGCGTCGATCTCGTCGAGCGCGTCGTCCGCGCGCTTCAAGCTCGCCGCGTCGCGCACGATGCCGACGTCGTCCCACATCACGTCGTAGAGCCGCTCGCGGATCGCGTTGAGATCGGCCGCGGGCCTGCCGAGCGGCGCGCGGCAGCGCGCGATGCCCGTCTCGATCGCCGCCTCGTCCGGCTCGCGCAGGGCGCCGTGCTGCTTCACCCAGCCCGGCATGGCGTCGCCCGCGATGCCGCCAAACACCGTCGAATTCGCCACTCCGTTGCCGCCGAGGCGGTTGGCGCCGTGCACGCCGCCCGTGTCCTCGCCCGCGGCGAACAGGCCCGGCAGCCCGCTCGTGCAATCGGGCCCGAACACGACGCCGCCCATCATGTAATGCGCGGTCGGCACGACTTCCACCAGCCCGCCGGCGAGATCGAAGCCGCAGTCGGCGCAGCGCTCGACCATGCCCTTGAATTCCCTGCGCACCCGGGCCGCGCCGAGGTGCCCCATGCTGATGTAGACGCCGCCGTTGGGCGTCACGCGCCCGGCGCGCATTTCGCTGAGAATCGCGCGCGAAACGATGTCGCGCGTCGCGCGCTCGCCCCTGGGGTCGTAGTCCTGCATGAAGCGCGCCTTCGAGCCGTTCAGGAGGTGTCCGCCCGAGCCGCGCAGGCCCTCCTCGAGCACGGTGCCGGTCATGCGCGTCCCCGGCCCGGCGAGCAGTCCCGTCGGGTGGAACTGCACCATCTCCATGTCGCGGAGCTGGAGCCCGCTCCTCAACGCCATCGCCAGTCCGTCGCAGGTCTTGTCGCCGGACGGCGTGTGGTACTTGTACATGGTCGGCCCGCCGCCGGTCGCGAGCAGCACCGCTTTCGCCTGCACCAGCACGAACTCGCCGCTTCTCACATCTATCATCAGCACGCCGGCGACGGCGTCGCCCGCCTTGTTCTTCACCAGCTCGACCGCGCGGTGCTCTTCCAGCCGGCGGATGCCGCGCGCCCACACCTGCTCGGCGAGCCGGTTGATGATCTCGATGCCGGTGAGATCACCCTTGTGCACGGTGCGGTCGAAGCTCTGCCCCGCGAACGCCTTCTGGTGGACGGTGCCGTCGGGGTTGCGGTCGAAGAAGCAGCCGAGCTCGTTCTCGAGCTCGCGAATGCGCTCGACCGCGACCGTGACCAGCGTCCACGCGAGCTCCTGGTGCGGCAGCCACTTGCCGCCCTCGATCGTGTCCATGAAGTGGCGCTCGACCGAGTCGCCCGCCGCGAGCGCGACGTTGTAGCCGCCCTGCACCATGCGCGTGCAGCCGCATTTTCCGAGCAGCCCCTTCACCGCGACGGTGATCGAGAGACCGGGATCCGCCTGGTGCGCGTGCAGCGCGGCGAACAGCCCCGCGCCGCCGGAGCCGAGAATGAGAATGTCGGTCTTGATTCGTCTCATTGGAAACCGCCGATGAACGCCGATGAACGCGGATGAGGGCCCACGAACTCCGGAATCTGGACTATCGGCGTTTATCTGTGTTTATCTGCGGTTGCTTTCAACGATCTTTCACGCCGAGCGACCTGAGCGCGGCGGCGCGCTTCACGCGCGCGGCGCGGTTGACTTCGGTGTAGAGGCTGCCGCCGCGGCTGTCCATGGAGACCAGCAGCGGGCCGAAACCCTTCACGCGGAATTTCCACAGCGATTCGGGGTTGAGGTCGTCGAGGTCCACGTCCTCGATCGCCTCGATCCAGGTCGTCTCGAGCGCGGCCGCGCCGCCGACGACGGCGAGATAGACGCCGCCCAGCTCGCTGAACGCGGCGGCCGAGCCCTCGCGCAGCCCGCCCTTGCCGATCACGATGCGCGCGCCGTACTGGCTCATCAGCGGCCGCGTGTAACGCTCCATGCGGTCGCTGGTCGTGGTTCCAATGCACACCGGCGCATAGCCTGCAGGGCAAGTAATTGATTTTTCTACTTTTTTTACATTGGGCGCGGTGTGCAGCACGGCGTGGCCGCGGAGATCGAAGCGCGTCTTCCTGCCCTTGTCGAACAGGTGGATCTGCGTCGCGTCGCGGATGCCGTAGAGCGCGCCCTCGAGCGTGACCGTGTCGTTCACGCGGAGCTTCCGCACCTGCTCCTCGGTCACCGGCGTCGCGAAGTCGTAGTGCGCCATTGCACTTCCTATGAGCCGCCGATGAACGCCGATGAACGCCGATCAAAACGAGAACCAGAAAAGGCAAACAGGATCATCTACGTTTATCTGCGTTTATCTGCGGTTTCAATCAGAAACCGTAGGTCACGCCTTTCGGCGTGAAAGTGGCGCGGGCGCGGCGGGCGGAGTGGCATTGCATGTTCACGGCCACCGGGTTCATCGTGATGTGCGTCGCCGCGGTCTCGACGTGCACCGCGAACGCGGTCGCATCGCCGCCCAGCCCCTGCGGGCCGACGCCGAGCTGGTTCACCGCGCGCGTGAGGCTCTCCTCGAGCTTCGCGCCTTCCGGATCCTCGCAACGGCTGCCGAGCGGGCGCGTCGCGGCGATCTTGGAGAGGTGCACGCACAGGTCGGCGGAACCGCCGACGCCGACGCCGACGATCGTCGGCGGGCAGGTCTTGCCGCCCGCTTCGAGCACGCAATCCACGACGAAGGTCTTGATCGCGTCCACGCCGTCCGCCGGCACCGCCATCCTCAACCAGGAATTGTTTTCCGAGCCCGAGCCCTTGGGGATCATCTCGATCTCCAGCATGTCGGCGCGGTCGGTGAAATCGAAGTGGATGACCGGGACGTTGCGGCCGCACGAGGTTTGCTCGTTCACGCGGGTGACGGGATGCACGATCGAGGACCTGAAGGAATATTCGCGCGTCGAGCGCGCGCAGCCGCGCCGGATCGCTTCCCTCAACGCGGCCCCGTCCACCTCGACGTTCTTCCCGATCCAGACGTTGTAGATCGGGATGCCGGTGTCCTGGCACAGCAGGTTGTCGGTGTCCTCGGCGACCTGGATGTTGCGAATCAGGGTGCCCAAGATGGCCTTTCCGGTGGCGTGGGTCTCCCTTGCGTCGAGCTGCCTGAAGCCCTCCTTGATGTCGGGCGGCAACATCTTGAGCGCCCGGATGTAGAGCGTCTTCGCCGCCTCCTCGACTTGCTTCAGGTCAACCTTCATCGTCCTGCCGACGCGGCTTACTCCACCTGGAGCTTGCGCTCGCGGATGACCTTGGCCCAGCGCGCCGACTCCTCTTTCATTGCCTTCGTGAATTCCGCGGGCGTATTGCCGACCGGGGCCGTGCCGATATCCTCGAAGCGCTTCTTCACATCGGCCGATTGCAGGACTTTCACCACGTCGGCATGCACCTTGGCGATGATAACCCTGGGCGTGCCGGCCGGCGCCACCAGGCCGAACCAACCCAAGTTCTCGAAGCCGGGCAGCGACTCGGCCACCGCGGGCACGTCGGGCACCTGCGGCGCGCGTTGCTTGCTGGTCACGCCGAGCGCACGCAGCTTGCCCTGCTTGACGAAGCCGATCGCGGCGGAGAGGTTGGGCGTGAGGAAGTTGATCTGCCCGGCGACCAGGTCCACCAGCGCGGGCCCCTCGCCCTTGTAGGGCACGTGGATGACGTTGATGCCCGCGGTGTAAGCGAAGTTCTCCGCGGCCAGATGGGTCTGCGTGCCGATGCCGGCCGAGCCAAAGTTGATCGACCCCGGCTTCGCCTTGGCCATGGCGATCAGCTCCTTGATGCTCTTTGCCGCAAAGCTCGGGTGCACCGCAACGATCTGCGGACCGCTCGCGACGTTGGTGATCGCCACGAAATCCTTCTCGGCGTTGAAGGAGAGCTTCTTGTAGATGTGCTGGTTCGCCGTCATCACGGAACCCGAGGGCATGAACAGGATATAGCCGTCGGGCGTCGCCTTGGCCGCGAGGTCGGCGCCGATGTTGCCGCCCGCGCCGGCGCGGTTGTCCACGACGATGGTTTGCCCCCACATTTCGGTGAGTTTCTGCCCGACGATGCGCGTGACGATGTCGGTCGTGCCGCCCGGCGCGAACGGCACGACGATCCGCACCGGCTTGTTGGGATAGTCCTGTGCGTGTACGGCGGCCGCCAGCAGCAGCGCCGCCGGCAAGGAAAACCATCTGAGTTGGCGCATCTAACCCTCCTGAATTTCAGTTGTAATCAACGAGTTCTGCCGGGAAAATCACATTACTCCATCACCGCCGCCGCAGCAAGCGATCCGGCCTCACAGCCCGGCGGCCTCCGCGACCAGGCGGCGCAGATCGCGGCGCAGCCGCTCGCGTACCGCGCGATACGCGGGCCGCCGGATCACGTTGGCGATCTCGAAGGGGTCTCGCCCGAGATCGTACAGCTCGTCGAGCTCGCCGTTGCGGCCGCGGTTCACCCAGCGGATGTACTTGTGGCGCGCGGTGCGCACCGCTTTGTACGTCATGCCGACGAGCCACGGCATGGCGTTCTCGGCCCAATACTCGATCAGGAACGACTTGCGCCATCCGGTCTTCCGCCCGCCAAACAGCGGCAGCAGCGAGCGGCCCTGGACCTGCGGCTGCGGCCTGCCGCCCGCCAGCTGGACCAGGGTGGGAGCGATATCCTGGAGAATCACGAGATCCCGCACGCGGGACCCGGCCTTGATCCGCTTCGGATATCGCACGACGAACGGCGAGCGGATGCCCTCCTCGTACGCGAAGCGGCGCTCGGGGCCCAGCCCGTGCTCGCCGAAGAAGTAGCCGTTGTCGCCGAGGAAGAGGATCAGCGTGTCATCGAGCTGCCGGGTGCGGGCAAGCGCCTCGAAGATCATGCCCACGCCCTCGTCCACGGACGCCATCATCGCGGCGCGCAGGCGGATCTCCTCCTGCTGCCCGGCGTGGATCGCCTTGAGCAGCGCTTGCGAGCGCTCGCTTTTCTTCAGCTCGAACGCCTCGGCCCACGCCGGCTTCTGCTTCACCACCTCTTCGGGCGCGAGCATGTTCGGCCTCTTCGGGAAAACGCAGCCGCGGTACAGATCCTTGTGACGTTCCGCGGGGCGATACCCGTCCATCCGGAATGTGCCGTCCGCCGCCTGCTCCGCGTCCGGGTGGACCGCCTTGTGCGCGAAGAACAGCGACCACGGCTTGTCGTGCCGGCTGCTCACGAAATCCGTCGCCATCTCGTTCATGATGTCGGTGATGTAGCCCTGGCGCTGCACGTAGGTCCCGTTCTCGTTCAGCTTCGGGTCGTAAAGCCGGCCGTGGCCGTCGAAGCTCATCCAGAAGTCGTAGCCGGGCCGCGGCCCGCCGTCGTTGCCCATGTGCCATTTGCCGAGGTGGGCGGTTTCGTAGCCGAGACGCTGCAGCTCGAGATGGTAATTGGGCAGCCGGTGGCTCGCCGCGTCGCGCGCCACGTTGTCGATGATGCCGTGGCGGCTCGCGTACTGGCCGGTGAGAATGGAGGCCCGGTTGGGCGAGCAGATCGGCGTCGTGTGAAAGGCGCGCTCGAACAGGGCGCCCTCGCGCGCGATGCGGTCGATGTTCGGCGTCTTCAGGTAGGGGTGGCCGCCCGCGCCGAATTCGTCGAAGCGCAGGTCGTCAATCAGGATGACGAGGAAATTCGGCCGCCTGGCCATTGCGCCCTCTTACAGGTTCAGCAGGAATGCGAGGCCCGCCGCGATCGTGACTCCCGCCGCCAGCGCGAGCAGGGTCTTGTGCCAGTCGCGCCACGCGAGGAATTCCAGCGCGAGCAGGCGCAGCCCCCCCGCCATGTGGGCTGCGAGCAGCAGCACCAGCGCCGCTTCCGCGAATTTCACCAGCGGCTGGTCGCTCCAGCGCAGGAAGGATTCGAGCTGCTCCTCCCCGCGCAGCGCCTGGCCCAGCGCCCAGAAGTGCAGCGGCAGGAAGAGCGTGAGCA
>JACOVL010000092.1 GCA_016177355.1 Betaproteobacteria bacterium
ACGCTCATCTTGAGCGCGTCGCGCTCGAGATACGGATCACGCGCGCGCTCGACCGTAACGATGCGCCCGTCGGCGGGCGAGAGCACCGCCTTCGGCTCCTGCGGGATGGCGCGCGGCGGATCGCGGAAGAACTGCAACATGAAAACCACCACCAGCCAAAGCGGGGCGGCCCACCACGGGCCCGCCAGCCAGTGAGCGAGCGCCGCGGCGATGACGGAGGCCGCGATGAACGGCCAGCCTTCCCGCGCGATGACGGGGTGCGGATACGTGCTGCGCGCAGGATTGAGGATTGAGGACTGAGGATTGAGTCCCGATCCTGCGTCTTCTCGATGTATCATGTTGTGCTCGATCCTCAATCCTAACAGCTCAATCCTAGTTCTTCGACTGGTCCACCAGCCGGTTCTTCTTGATCCAGGGCATCATGTCGCGCAGCCTGGCGCCAACGGCCTCGATCTGGTGCGCGGCGGCGACGCGGCGCATGGCCTTGAGCGAGGCGGCGCCGGCGCGGTTCTCCAGGATGAATTCCTTGGCGAACTGGCCGGTCTGGATCTCGTGCAGGATTTTCTTCATCTCCGCCCGCACGCGGTCGTCGATGATGCGGGGGCCGCGCGTGAAGTCGCCGTATTCCGCGGTGTTGGAAACCGAGTAGCGCATGTTGGCGATGCCGCCCTCGTAGATCAGGTCCACGATCAGCTTGACCTCGTGCAGGCATTCGAAGTATGCCATCTCGGGCGCGTAGCCGGCCTCGATCAGCGTGTCGTAGCCGGCCTGGATCAGGGCCGTCAGCCCGCCGCACAGCACCACCTGCTCGCCGAACAGGTCGGTTTCGCACTCCTCGCGGAAAGTGGTCTCGATCACGCCCGCGCGCGCGGCGCCGATCGCCGCGGCGTAGGACAGCGCGACATCACGCGCCTTCTTGCTCGGGTCCTGGTAGACCGCGATCAGCGAGGGCACGCCGCCGCCCTGGGTGTAGGTCGAGCGCACCAGGTGGCCGGGGCCCTTCGGCGCGATCATGATGACATCGAGGTCGGCGCGCGGTTCGATCTGCTTGAAGTGGATGTTGAAACCGTGGGCGAACGCGAGCGTCGCGCCGTGCTTGATGTTGGGCTCGATCTCGTCGTGATAGACCTGCGCGTGATGCTCGTCGGGCAGCAGTATCATCACGATGTCGGCGGTCTTCACCGCGTCGCCCACGGCCTTCACCGCGAGCCCGGCGTTTTTCGCCTTCGCCCAGGATGCGCCGCCCTTGCGCAGACCCACCGTCACCTTGACCCCCGAGTCCTTGAGATTGTTGGCGTGGGCGTGACCCTGCGAGCCGTAGCCGATGGTCGCAACGTGCTTGCGCCTGATGAGCGAGAGGTCGGCGTCCTTGTCGTAATAGATCTTCATGTGTTTCCCTTCGGTCAACAGCTATCAGCGATCAGCTTACAGCACAAAGGGCTGGCTGACCGCTGAAGGCCGAGTGCTGATCGCTAGACTCTCAATATCCTGTCGCCGCGGCCGATGCCGGAAGCGCCGGTGCGCACCGTCTCCAGTATCGCGCTACGGTCTATCGCGTTGAGAAAGGCGTCGAGCTTGGCGCCGGTGCCCGTCAGCTCGATCGTGTAATCCTTGTCGGTCACGTCTATGATGCGCCCGCGGAAGATGTCCACCATGCGCTTCATCTCCTCGCGGTCCTTGCCCACCGCGCGCACCTTGACCAGCATCAGTTCGCGCTCGATGTGGTCGCCGTCGGTCAGGTCCACCAGCTTCACCACGTCCACCAGCTTGTTGAGCTGCTTGGTGATCTGCTCGATCACCTCGTCCGAGCCGGCGGTGACGATGGTCATGCGGGAGAGCGTCGGGTCCTCGGTGGGCGCGACGGTGAGCGATTCGATGTTATAGCCGCGCGCGGAGAACAGGCCCGCCACGCGCGACAGCGCCCCGGCCTCGTTCTCGAGCAGGACCGAGATGATGCGCTTCATACCAGGATCATTTCCGAGAGGCCCTTGCCGCCGGGCACCATCGGAAACACGTTCTCGGTCTGGTCGGTGATGAAATCCAGGAACACGAGGTCCTGCTTGCGCGAAAACGCCTCATTCAGCGCCGGCTCCACGTCCCCCGGCTTCTCGACCTTGATGCCGACGTGGCCGTAGGACTCCGCGAGCTTCACGAAGTCCGGCAGCGCGTCCATGTACGACTCGGCGTAGCGGTTGCCGTGGAAGAATTCCTGCCACTGCCGCACCATGCCCATGTACTTGTTGTTGAGATTGATCACCTTGATCGGCAGGCGGTACTGCTTGCAGGTCGAGAGCTCCTGGATGCACATCTGGATGCTCGCCTCGCCGGTGACGCACGCCACCGCCGCCTTGGGATGCGCGAGCTGCACCCCCATCGCGGCGGGGAGGCCGAAGCCCATGGTGCCGAGTCCGCCGGAATTGATCCAGCGCCGCGGCTTCTCGAACTTGTAGAACTGCGCGGCCCACATCTGATGCTGCCCCACGTCGGAAGTCACGTAGGCGTCGCCCTGGGTGATTTCGTAGAGCTTCTCGATCACGGACTGCGGCTTGATGATGGCGCTCGAGCGGTCGTACTTGAGGCAGTCGCGCGAGCGCCACTCCCCGATCTGCGCCCACCACGCCTTGAGCGCTTCCGGGTCGGGTTTTTCCCTGGAAGCCTCGAGCTGCTTGATCAACTCGCGCAGCACCTCGCGCACGTTGCCGACGATCGGGACATCCACCTTCACGCGCTTGGAGATGGACGAGGGGTCGATGTCGACGTGGATGATGGTGCGTTGCTCGGAGAAGAAATGCTTGGGATTGCCGATCACGCGGTCGTCGAAGCGGGCGCCGATCGCGAGCAGCACGTCGCAGTGCTGCATCGCCATGTTGGCCTCGTAGGTGCCGTGCATGCCGAGCATGCCGAGAAACTGGCGGTCGGTCGCCGGATACCCGCCCAGTCCCATCAGGGTGTTGGTGCACGGAAAGCCCAGCGCGCGCGTCAGCTGGGCAAGCTCCTCCGCGGCGCCTCCCAGGATGACCCCGCCGCCGGTGTAGATCATCGGGCGCTGCGCCCTCATCAGCGTCTGGATCGCCTTCTTGATCTGACCCGCGTGCCCCTTGATGACGGGATTGTAGGAACGCATGCTGGCGGTCTCGGGATAGCGAAACTCGGCCCTGGCCGTGGTCACGTCCTTGGGTATATCCACCACTACCGGGCCCGGGCGGCCGGTGGAAGCGATGTAGAACGCCTTCTTGATCGTAAGCGCGATGTCCTTCGCGTCCTTCACCAGGAAGTTGTGCTTCACGCAGGGGCGCGTGATGCCCACCGTGTCGCACTCCTGGAACGCGTCGAGGCCGATGGCGTGCGTCGGCACCTGCCCGGTGATGATGACGTGGGGGATGGAATCCATGTAGGCGGTGGCGATGCCGGTCACCGCATTGGTCACGCCCGGCCCGGAGGTGACAAGCGAGACGCCCACCTTGCCGGTGGAGCGCGCATAGCCGTCGGCGGCATGCACCGCGCCCTGCTCGTGGCGGACCAGCACGTGCTTCACCCTGTTCTGCTTGAACAACTCGTCGTAGATGAACAGCACCGCGCCGCCGGGATAGCCGAATACGTACTCGACCCCCTCCTCCTGCAGGCAGCGCACAACGATTTCTGCGCCGGTCAGTTCCATGGTACCTTTGCCCGAGCAAACGCGAAAACCAGTAACGTTACCGGTTGCGGCCGCACAGGTCAAGCAAAATATCCCTGTAAACAGCAGGATAGAGCGGGTACGGGGACCGCGCGCGCTTGTGCACCCTCGGTGATTTGTTAAGATGCCGCGACCTCGGCAGGCGAGCCTGGAGGAGCGCCCCGCGGCACGCCGCGCCGCACCGATGATCGACAAAGGCGGGACCACTGGCCAACTACAAGGAACTGTCGGATTTTCTCGCCGAAGTCGAGCGCCGCGCCTACAAGCAGGCGCTGTTCTCCGTGCGGGACGACCATCTCGCGCTGGACATCGTGCAGGATGCGATGTTGAAGCTCACTGAAAAATATTCCGGCCGCCCTCCCGCCGAGCTGCCGCTGCTGTTCCAGCGCATCCTGCAGAACACGATCCGGGATTTCTACCGGCGGCAGAAAGTGCGCTCGTTGTGGACCCTGCCCGTATCGAGCCTGTTCGGCGCCGGGGCCGAGGATGACGCGGATCCGCTGGAAACTTTGGAGGTGGAGGACGGCTCCAAATTCTCTGAACCTCCCGCCGAGCAAGCAGAGCGCTCGCAAGTACTTGCTTTAATTGAGAAAGCTCTGGAGAAATTACCGGCCCGTCAACGCCAGGCTTTCCTCCTGCGTTACTGGGAGGAACTGGACGTTGCAGAAGCGGCGAAGATCATGGGTTGCTCGGAGGGGAGTGTGAAAACGCACTGCTCGCGGGCAACTCACGCCCTTGCCGTGATGCTGAAGAAACAGGGGATAACACTATGAACCAGCCGGAACAGGAACAACTGGCGCGCAGAATCGCCCAGCACCTCGAATACGGCGTGGGCGAGATCGATACGGGCACGCGCGGACGCCTCGCTGCGGCGCGCAAGATTGCGCTTGCCCGCTACCGCGGGCAGCCCGAGCCGCTATTCGGCCTGGCGTGGGCGGGACAGGCGCTGGCGCGCGTCAGCGAGCATCGCTTCTACGGCGCGCGTCACCTGATCGCGATAGCCTTGCTCGTGCTCGCGTTGATCGGCGTTGCCTATCGGCAAACCATGATGTCGGGCAATGGCAACGACCTCGCGGATCTCGAGGTCGCACTGCTCACCGATGAGCTGCCGATCAACGCCTACCTCGACAAAGGCTTCGATTCATGGCTAAAACGCTCGTCGCGCTGATCGTTTGGCTGTGTCTCGTATTCCCGGCAGTCGCTGCACAAGGCAAGACCGACACCAAGAAACCCGTCGGACCCGCCTGGTCGGAGCTCAAGCCCGCCCAGCAGCAGATCCTCGCCCCGCTCGCGCCCGAGTGGGAGAAAATGGACGCCACGCGGCGCAAGAAATGGGTCGCCATCGCCGACCGCTATCCCAAGATGAAGCCGCGGGAGCAGCAGCGCCTGCAGAAGAACATGGTCGAATGGGTCAAACTCACGCCCGAGCAGCGCAAGACGGCGCGCGAGAAGTACCAGAGGATGAAGAAACTGCCGCCGGACCGGCGGCGGGAAGTCAGGTCCGAGTGGCAGCGTTACCAGCAGTCGCTCGCGCGCCAGCAGCGGCAGCAGGGTGCGCCGCTTGACCCGTCGCTCACTGATCCGGCTGAGCCGGCGCCGACCACCGATACGCCGGCCCCCCAAACGCCGGTCGCCGGTACGCCCGCTCCCAGCCAGTGACCGCCAGCCCCGCGCGGCGCCTGCTCAGCCTGCTCTACGAAGGCCTGCTCCTCGCCGCGGTGCTGCTGGTCGGCGCCCTGCCGTTCCTGGTGCTCGCCCAGGATCTCGGCCCGGCGCTCAAGCGCCCGCTGTTCCAGATCTACCTGGTCGCTCTCGCCGGGATCTATTTCGTCTGGCAATGGCTGGAGGGCGGCCAGACGCTGCCGATGAAGACCTGGCGCATCCAGCTCGTCACCCGCGACGGCGCGCCGCTCACGCCGCGTCACGCGCTGGCGCGTTTCGCCTTCGCCCTGGCGGGGTCGTTGCCGCTCGGCGCGGGATTTCTCTGGGCGCTCGTCGACCGCGAGCGCCTGTTCCTCCACGACCGGCTGGCGGGCACAAGGATCATCTCCGCTCCTGCCACCATATCATCGTCGTCGCCACGGCAAGAAAAATCACGGTCGGCATGACGGCGCTCGCAAACGCTGACCAGTCGTTGAGCAGTCCCAGGTGCGAGCTCAGGCGGTTGAGGAAATGGAACGCGATGCCGAGCATGATGCCGGCGAAGATCTTCGCGCCCACGCCCGCCTGCCGGCTCTGGATGTGGGCGAAGGGAAGCGCGATCACCATCATCACCAGCACCGTCAGCGGCGTGATCAGCTTGCCCCACAGCGCGATCTCGTAGCGCAGCGCTTTCTGGCGGTTCTCCCTGAGGTGCTGGGCGAACGAATACAGGCGCCACGCCGACATCTGCTCGGGCTTCACCAGCAGCACGTTGAGCAGGCCGGGATCGAGCACCGACTGCCAGCTCGCCTGCTCCATCCCGTGCACCGTGGTCTTCATCTCATCGAACCGGGTCTGCGTGATTTCCTGCAGCAGCCAGTGGCGGTCGCCCCGGTAGGCTCCGCGCCGGGCATGGCTGATGGCCCGCAGCCGGTACTGCGCGTCGAACTCGTAGATGCGCACACCCCGCAGCGTGGAATCGGGCCGCACCTCGAGCACGTTGATGAAGCTCCTGTCATCCTTGATCCACAGCCCCGAGCGGAACTCCTGCGCCACCAGCCCGGTGATCGCCTGCGAGCGCACGCGCTGGGCGAGCTGCTGGGCGGGCGGCGCGATGAACTCGCCGAAAACGAAAGCCAGCGCCGAGAATGCGAGGCCGATCATGACGAGCGTGGCGGCGAAGCGCGCCGTGGACACGCCGGAGGTCCGCATCACGGTGTACTCGGAGCCCGCCACCAGCTGGGCAAGGGCGAACAGCGTCCCGATCAGCACGGCGATCGGGAACAGCTCGTAGACGTGGTCCGGCACCGAGAGCAGCACGTAGAGGACGATCCGGCGCATGGTATAGGTCCCGCGCCCGAGGTCCTTGATCTGCTCGACCAGGTCGAAGAACGCGAACAGCATCACCAGCGCGGCGAACACCAGCGCGGTCGCCGCGACGATCTCCACCGCAAGGTAGCGCCGTATCGTTCTCATCGGACGTAGCGGAACAGCGAGAACACGATCAGCCGCCGGTAGAACAGCAACAACAGCAGCAGCAGCATCGCGGCATGCACGCCGAGGAGCCCCGCGGCGAGGCTCAGCCGCGACTGGGCGATGGTGGCCTGGGTGATCGACAGCAGGTTGCTGTAGCTCATGTAGATCAGCAGCGCGAGCACCAGGTTCATCGAGCGGCCGGCGCGCGGGTTGACGAAAGACAGCGGGATCGCGAGCAGGGACAGAATCAGGGCGCTCGCCGGCAGCCCGATGCGCCACGACAATTCCGCCAGGTTGGGCGGCTCGGGCATGCGCAGGAGATCCCATGTCGAGACCGACTTGGTGGTGGGCGCGCGCGGCGCGCGAGATTCCACGGTCTCTATGCGCATCGCATAGCGCTCGAACCGGTAGACCTTGTACTCCGCCGTGCCGGGCTCGCCTTCATAGCGGTGGCCGTTGAGAAGCACCAGAAAGCGGTCGCCGTTTTCCGCGATTTCCTGGAAACCCCGCGCCGCCACCATGACGCCCTGCTTCTCGTGCTGGGTCGAGCTCACGAACACGTTGGCGACCAGGTTTTCGGTGCCGGAAATCTCTTCCACGAAATACACGCGCTCGGCCTGGCGCGACTCGCGGAACACCCCGGGCGATATCGCCGACACGTCGTCGCGGCTGTCCATCTGCCGGCGCAGTTCCTCGCTTTTCGCGACCGCCCACGGCGACAGCCCGAGAGACAGCGCCCCGATGATGAATACCAGCGGGAGCGAGAACAACAGAACGGGGCGCATCCATTCCGTGAGGCTCATGCCGGACGAAAACCACACCACCATCTCGGAATCGCGGTAACTGCGCGTCAGCGTCATCAGCACCGCGATGAAGGCGGTGAGCGACAGCAGCACCGGCAGGTAGTTGACGAGCTGGAAGCCGAGCAGCGCGACCACGCCGCCGGATGTGATGGCGCCCGCTGCCGCCTGCCCGAGCAGGCGCACCAGTTGCACGGTGATCACGATGCCCAGCAGCACGAAAAAGGTGGCGAGCGCCGCGGTCGCCAGCTCGCGCAACAAGGCCTTGCGGAAGATCATCGGGAACGGGACGGGAAGATTGGATCGCCGCTTTGACAATCTGCGGAGAAATCGCAAATAATCAGCAACCTAACATCGAAATGGAGCACACAGTGGAATTTAGCATAAAAAGCGGCATACCGCAGACGGGGCGCAACGGTTGTCTGGTCGCGGGCGTATTCGAGCCGCGCAAGCTCTCCACTGCCGCCGCGGCTCTCGACCGCGCGGCCAAGGGGTACCTCTCCGGCGTCGTGCGCCGCGGCGACATGCAGGGCAAGTCCGGCACAACCCTGCTTCTCCACGGCGTGCCCAACACGACCGGCCGGGTGCTGCTGGTCGGGCTCGGGCGCGAGAACGATTTCCGCGAGAAGCAGTACCGGGAGGCGGTCGCCGCGGCGATCCGGGCATTGAACGCCACCGGCGCCGACGAGGCTATCCTGCACCTGACCAAGCTCGCCGTCGGCCGGCGCGACGCGGCGTGGAGGATAGCGCATGCGGTGACGGTGGCGCACGAATGCAACTACCGCTTCACAAGGATGAAAAGCAAGAGCGAGGGCGCCGAGCCCGCGCTGCGCCGGCTCATCCTGAGCGTCGACCGCGCCGCCGGGAAAGGCGCCGCCGCCGGCCTCGCGCAGGGTCTTGCGGTTGCGCATGGGATGAACCTCGCGAAGGACCTCGGCAACCTGCCGCCGAACGTCTGCACGCCGTCCCATCTCGCCGACCAGGCGCGCGAGCTGGCAAAACGCTATCGCATGAAGGTGACGGTGCTCGAGCGGGCGGACATGGAGCGGCTCGGCATGCACACCCTGCTGTCGGTCGCGCAGGGCAGCGCCCAGCCGCCCAAATTCATCACGCTGGAGTACCGCGGCGGGCCGAGGAAAATGAAGCCGGTGGCGCTCGTCGGCAAGGGCATCACGTTCGACACCGGCGGCATTTCGCTCAAGCCCGGGCCCGAGATGGACGAGATGAAATTCGACATGTGCGGCGCGGCGAGCGTGCTCGGCACGATGAAAGCGGTGGGGGAAATGAGGCTGCCGGTCAACGTGGTGGGCGTCATTCCGGCGACCGAGAACATGCCCGGCGGGCGCGCGACCCGGCCCGGCGACGTCGTCAAGAGCCTTTCGGGCCAGACCGTCGAGATCCTCAACACCGACGCGGAAGGCCGCCTCGTCCTGTGCGACGCGCTGACTTACGTCGAGCGCTACAAGCCCGCCGCCGTCATCGACATCGCGACGCTCACCGGCGCCTGCGTGATCGCGCTCGGGCATGTCGCGGCGGGCCTCTTCGCCAACGACGATGCGATGGCGCGCGAAGTCGTTGCCGCGGCCGACGCCGCGTATGACAGGGTGTGGCACATGCCGCTATGGGACGATTACCAGGAGCAGCTGAAGAGCAACTTCGCCGACTTCGCCAACATCGGGGGCCGCCCCGCCGGGGCGGTGACGGCGGCATGCTTCCTGGCGCGCTTCACGAAGAAGTACCAGTGGGCGCACCTCGACGTCGCCGGCGTCGCCTGGAAAAGCGGCAAGGAGAAAGGCGCCACCGGCCGCCCGGTGCCGCTGCTCACGCAGTTCCTCGTCAACCGCGCCCGCAAAGGGTGAAGGATGACGCAGATCGATTTCTACACTCACGTCGAGGACAAGCTGAAAACGGCTTGCGCGCTGGCCGGCAAGGCGCATGCCCGCGGGCTCAGGGTCACGGTGTTCTGCCCCGACGCCGATACTGCGCAGCGATTCGACCGCATGCTGTGGACGACGCCGCCGACCGGCTTCGTCCCCCACTGCGCGCCGCTGGACCCGCTCGCGCCGGAGACGCCGGTAATCGTCGACTTCCAGGGCGAGAAACTGCTGAACGACGGGGTGCTGCTGAACCTGCGCCCGGATGAGCCGCCTTTCTTCAGCCGGTTCCAGCGGCTGATCGAGATCGTGGGCCTCGACGGGGAGGACCGTGCACGGGCCCGCGAGCGGTTCCGCTTCTACCGCGACCGCGGCTACGAGATCCGCACCCACGACCTGAGCAAACCCGCTAACCCGCAGTAGGCGCGCCGTCCCCATGGCTGAGCAACCGATCCGGCACGACGAGGACGACGACCTGCTGAAACGCGCCGACGTCCTGCTCGGCCGCCATCGCAGCACCGCTCCCCCGCAGCCCGCCGCGCCGTCCGACATCCCGACGCTGACCGAAGCGGTGAACGCGGGCGTGGACGAGGTGCCGACGCTGACCGAGATCGTTCCCGCGGAAAAACCGTCCGCAACCGGAGAAGTGATTTCGCGGGTGCAGGCGCAGAACCTCGAGCACAGCATGTATCAGAAGCTCAAGCGCGAGCTGGACGAGCAGATCGCGCGGATCCTGCAGGACCGCTTCATGCCGGACATCGGCTCCGCGCTCGACGCGGCGCTGGAGCGAATCAGCCACAACATCAGGTCCGACATCGACGTGATGGTGCGCGCCTCGATCGAGGACACCCTGCGCACGCAGCTGAAAAGCCTGCGCCTTACGCTGGAAGCCAGGGCGGCGCGGCTGAATGCCGAGCCGGCCACCTCCGGTATAATTTCCGCTTTTTCCGGTTCGCCCCCTCCCGTTTCCAACATGGTGGAGCTCGCCAAGAGTTTCGAGCCGGCGGCAATCGAGTCGCACTGGTACCCGCTGTGGGAGAAAAACGGCTACTTCAAGGCCGGCCTCGACGCGTCCAACCCCCGCAATTTCTGCGTCCTGCTGCCGCCGCCCAACGTCACGGGAACGCTGCACATGGGACACGCGTTCCAGCAGACGCTGATGGACGCGCTCATCCGCTATCACCGGATGCGCGGCTACAACACGCTGTGGCAGCCGGGCACCGATCACGCCGGCATCGCCACGCAGATCGTGGTCGAGCGCCAGCTCGAGTCGGAGGGCGCCTCGCGCCGCGACCTCGGGCGCGGGAAGTTCGTCGAGCGCGTGTGGAAATGGAAGGAGGAGTCGGGCTCCGTCATCGGCCGCCAGATGCGGCGGCTCGGCGCCTCCTGCGACTGGGAGCGCGAGCGCTTCACCATGGACGAGGGACTCTCGCGCGTGGTGACCGAGGTGTTCGTGCGGCTCCACGGGCAGGGCCTGATCTACTGCGGCAAGCGACTCGTGAACTGGGACCCGGTGCTGCGTAGCGCGGTCTCCGACCTCGAGGTCGAATCGAACGAGGAGGAAGGAAAGCTCTACCACATCCGCTATCCATCGGTGGAAGGCGCGGGATATGTCACCGTCGCGACCACGCGGCCGGAGACGATGTTGGGCGACGTCGCGGTCGCCGTGCATCCCGGAGACAAACGCTACCACGCCCTCGTCGGCAAGAAGGTCCAGCTGCCACTCGCCGGGCGCACCCTGCCCGTCATCGCCGACGAGCACGTCGATCCCGCGTTCGGCACCGGCTGCCTCAAGATCACCCCGGCACACGATTTCAACGACTTCAACATCTGGCTGCGCCACCGCGCGGTCATCACCCTGAGCCTGAAGGAAGCAGGCTATGAGCAGCCGCACCCGCCCAGCATCTTCAAGCGGGACGCGCGGCTCAAGGACACACCGCTCGACGATTTCGAATTCGGCCGCCGCGCGCGAACCGCAGCCGGGACGCCGCCGGACGACGCTCCCGGCCTGCCGGGAAAATCCACGTCGGAGCTGATCCCCCCGGCCTACCGCGGCCTCGACCGCTACGCGGCGCGCGAGAAGGTGCTCGCCGACCTGAAGGAACACGGCCTGCTCGGCGACGTGAAGCCGCACAAGCTGATGGTGCCGCGCTGCGGGCGCACCGACGCGGTGGTCGAGCCGATGCTGACCGACCAGTGGTTCGTGAAGATGGAATCGCTCGCGACAGCGGGGCTCGACGTGGTGGCGCGCGGGGAAATCAGGTTCGTCCCGGAGAACTGGACCGCCACCTACAACCAGTGGCTCACCCACATCCAGGACTGGTGCATCTCGCGCCAGTTGTGGTGGGGCCACCAGATACCGGCCTGGTACGACGAGCGCGGCGAGGTTTACGTCGCGCGCAGCGAAGACGAGGCGCGCGCGAAGGCGCGGGCGGCGGGGCAATCGGGGACACTGATGCGCGACCCCGATGTCCTCGACACCTGGTTTTCTTCAGCCCTGTGGCCGTTCTCCACGCTCGACTGGCCGGCCGACAACCCCGCCCTGAAACTCTACCTGCCCTCGGGCGTGCTGGTGACGGGCTTCGACATCATCTTCTTCTGGGTCGCGCGCATGGTGATGATGACGCTGCCCTTCACCGGCAAGGTGCCGTTCCGCGAGGTTTACGTGCACGGCCTGGTGCGCGACGCCGACGGCCAGAAGATGTCGAAATCGAAAGGCAACATCCTCGACCCGCTCGACATCATAGACGGCGTCGGTCTCGAAACGCTGGTCGAGAAACGCACGTCGAGCCTGCTGAACCCGAAGCAGGCGGAGGCGATCGCCGCGGCCACCCGCCGCCAGTTCCCGGACGGCATCCCCGCTTTCGGCGCCGACGCGCTGCGCTTCACCTTCGCGAGTCTCGCCTCGCACGGGCGCGACGTCAAATTCGACCTCTCGCGCTGCGACGGCTACCGCAACTTCTGCAACAAGCTGTGGAACGCCACCCGCTTCGTGCTGATGAACTGCGCGGGCCGCGATACCGGGCTCGACGAGTCCGCGCCGGTCGAGCTGTCTGCGGCCGACCGCTGGATCGTGAGCCGCCTGCAGCGCGCCGAGACCGACGCGCAGCAGGCGTTCCGCGAGTACCGCTTCGACAATCTTTCGCGCGCGATCTACGAGCTCGTGTGGGACGAGTACTGCGACTGGTACGTCGAGATGGCCAAGGTGCAGCTCGCCAGCGGCAATGAAGCACAGCAGCGCGGCACGCGCCGCACGCTCACGCGCGTGCTGGAAGCGATACTGCGGCTGGCGCACCCCGTGATCCCGTTCATTACCGAGGAATTGTGGCAGAAGGTTGCGCCGCTCGCGGGCAAGAGCGGGCCTTCCATCATGCTGCAACCTTATCCGCAGCCCCAGCCCGGGAAGATCGACGAGGCGGCCGAGCGCGACGTGGCGTTGCTGAAGGACCTCGTCAACGCGTGCCGCACGCTGCGCGCCGAGATGAACGTCGCGCCCGGGCAGCGGCTGCCGCTGATCGCCCAGGGCGTGCGCCGGTCGCTCGCGCAGATGGCGCCCTATCTCATCGCGCTGGCGCGGTTGACCGAGGTGGTGATTACCGAGCGGGACCTGCCGCAAGCCGACGCGCCGGTGTCCATCGTCGGCGACTTCCGGCTGATGTTGAAAGTCGAGGTAAATACCGCCGCCGAGCGCGAGCGCCTCGGCAAGGAAGCGGCGCGGATCGAAGCCGAAATCGCCAAGGCGCAGGCCAAGCTCGACAATCCGGGCTTCATCCAGCGCGCGCCGCCGCTGATCGTCGCGCAGGAAAAGGAGCGCCTTGCCCGCTTCCGCGCCACGCTCGAGCAGGTCAGGCAGCAACTCGCGAAACTGGCTTAGCCGGCCCGGCTACGCGACAGCGTCACGGGTAGCTCTTCGGATCGAACGGCACCTTGCGGCCGACCAGGCTCTCGAGCAGGATCAGCTCGGCGTCGGTGTGGTTGATCACAGGTGCTTTCTCGATCATCCGCGGCATGCCCTTGGGGTAGATGTAGCGCGGCTGGTCGTGGTGGATGGTGCGCACCGTTTCCGCCGCCTTCGGATCGTCCACCGGCACGAGCTCCGCCTCGCCGTAGCAGGTGCAGACGTAGGTGCGCATCTTGTCGATCTCGACGTAGACGCCGGTGCCGCGGATGCCGATGGACGCGGTCCGGGTCTCTATGCGCCTGCCCCCGCCCGGCGCGAACACCGAGAGCAGTGCGCCGGTCACCACACGCAAGCCGCTGACGACGGAGCGAGTGGCGCTCCCGGAGAACTCGATGCGCGAATCGGCGCGCACGAGAAAGGCGTCCCGCCCGATTACGGCAACCAGCTCCGCGTTGCGCCCCGTGGTGACCGTGTCGCCCGGCTTTACCTCCATACCCCGCTTCGCGGGCTTGCCGTTGATGCGCGCGTCGCCCCGCGCCCGGGCAACCCCTCTTTCGACGGCATCCGCCGCCAGCGCCTCGCGCAGATGCGCCATGCCAAGAGCGAGCATTCCCGCCGTCATGCGCGCAAGCCAGCTCCTGCGCGACAGGCTCTTCATTGCTGCGTCTCCATCGAGAGTTCTACGTGCGGCATCGCGTTACGGATGCCGCACCTTGTGCCCGCCCGGCGGCCGGGCTAGCGCTTCTTCATGAAAAAGACGAATTCCTGATGCGCCGCATCCGACGACAGCAGCGAATTTCCGGTCTGCCTGGAAAATGCCTGGAAGTCCTTCACCGAGCCGGGGTCGGTGGCGAGGATTTTCAGCACCTGGCCGGAGGACATGTCGGTCAGCGCTTTCTTCGTCCTCAATATCGGCAGCGGGCAATTCAGTCCGCGCGCGTCGAGTTCCTTGTCGAAGTGCATCCCGGTCATTCCCGTCTTTGCTACGCGGCGCGCGCCTGCTGCTGCAGCAGCGTGCGCAGGGACATGTTGCGTTCCTGCAGGTCGCGCGCAAGCTGAATCGCGACCATGTAGAGAATATGGTGGCCGACCGGCGGCGCTGCGTCGAACAACTCGTTGAATTCGGCGCGCGGCAGCGACGCGGCCGTCACCGATTCGAGCGCGGCGCAATTTGCCGCCGCCGGCAGGTTATCGAGCAGCGACAGCAGTCCGAACACTTCGCCGGCGCGCAATTCCCGCTCCTGCCTGAAGCCGGTCAGCTCGTCCGTGCGGGAGAGCAGCACCGCCCCGTCCATGATCATGTAGAGCGCCTGTCCCGGCACGCCCTGCGAGATGAAGATGTGCCCCTTGGAATACAGCCGCACCTGCAGCAGCGAGGCGAAAGCGTCGAAGTGCGGCGGTGAAAAACCCTCGAATCCGGGCAGTGTCCTGAGAAACGCCTTGAGATCCATACCTGTCCTAAGTCCCGCCCGGCCTGCCGAAGAAGGATTCCAGCCAGTTGCGGGGCTTCCCCTCCGCGGGCGCCGCATCCGCCGTTTCCGCGATGATGGTCTCGATGCGCAGCGGCTCCTTCAGGGTCGCGCCGGACTTGCGCAGGCGGTCGGCCAGCATCAGCACCAGCTGGCGCAGCAGCACGCTCGAGATCTCTTCGCTTTTCCAGATCAGTTCCTCGAATTTTTCATGCTTCAGGCGCAGGAACCGCACCGGCGTCTCCGTCGTCACCGTCGAGCTCGCGAGCAGCTCACCGCTCAGCACCGACACTTCCCCCAGCCATTCGCCGGGCCCGAGCTCGCCCAGCTTGATGGACCGTCCGTTGGCCTCCACCGAAATGGAAACCTTGCCGTCGAGGATCATGTAGAGGGAATCCACCGGCATCCGGTCGCGAATGACCTTGCGCCCGTCAGGCAATTCGAGCGACGTCGTCGCTTCCAGCAGTTTCGCGAGGCCCGCCTGGCCCAATTCGTCGGCTAGCGCCGGGAACCGGGCTGTAAATTCAGCGATCGTCTTGCTGTCCATTGATGAGCCGGCCCCTGGAGCGCCGCCGCGATCCGCCTCTTGTCCCGCCGCGGACGGAAATGAGTCATTCTAGCATTAGTCCCGGCGCGAAACGCTGTCGTGCCAATGCGCAAAAATATGAACGATATCAATCAGTTATGTATTTATCGTGCGCGCCCATGCGGCCTGCTACTGAGGTAGAATTTCATTGATAAAAAAGCCTGCCGTTGCGGCCGGCCTGACAACGATATTACAACCTTCCCCCCGCCTTTCCCGACAACGACTCAGGCCGAAGCCCGACATGCCGACCGACGCACGGCCGCAGTCCCCGCGATGGGCGAAGACGTTGCTCATCGCGCTGTGCGCGGTGTCGTGCGCGCTGCCCGCTGCCGCGCGGGCCCAGGCGCCGACGCCGGGCGCGGTGCAGGACACCCTCGGGCCGAAAAAGCCGCCGCCGAAAGCGCCGCCCGCGCAGTTCGTATTTCCTTCCCCGCCGCCGCCGGTCGCCCACGACCCGAAGGACCGGCGCTTCACGGTGAACGCATTCACCTTCGTCGGCAATACCGTCTATACCGGGCGGCAACTGAAGCAGCTGACCGAGCGCTACATGGACCTGCAGCTCAACCTGCACGATCTCACGCGCGCCGCGGACGTCGTGACCCGTTTCTATCGCGACAATGGCTACGTGTTCGCGCACGCGGTCGTGCCGGCGCAGCGCGTCGAGAAGGGCATCGTCCGCATCGAGGTCATCGAAGGGCGCGTGGGCCAGGTCCGGTTCGAGGGTAATCGCCGCTATTCCCCGCAGTTTCTCCGCCAGCGCCTGACCCGGCTCGTATCCGGCTCGCTGATCACCTCGGACAATCTCGAGCACGACCTGCTGGTGCTGAACGACCTGCCGGGAGTGACGGCGCGCGCCGTGCTGGAAGCGGGCAAGCAATTCGGCACGTCGGACATCCTGATACGCGTCGAGGAAAAAATCGCCTCGCTCCTGCTGCGGCCGAACAATCACGGGCGCAGGGAAATCGGGCGCTGGCGGATTGACGGCGGCGTCAGCTTCAACAATCCGCTCGGGCTGCTGGGCGACCAGTTGAGCTACTACGCCATCCACTCGCAGGACAACCTGCTGCGCTACGGGCGCCTCTCCTACAGCCTACCGGTGGGCAGGTACGGCACGCGGCTCGAGCTTGGCTACTCGAAATCGGATTACGAAATCGCCGGTGATCTTGCCGCGCTCGGCGTCGAGGGCGACGCGCGCAACGCCGATATCTCTCTGACGCATCCTTACCTGCGCACCCGCTCCCAGAATCTCTCGTTCAACCTCGGCCTGCGCCAGACGAAACTGCGCCAGCGCGCGCTGGGCGTGGAGACCTCGAGCACCAGCATCAATCTCCTGAATGCCGGCCTCACCTACAGCCAGATCGGCGAGGATGCCGCCGTCACCAACGCCGGCGCCCAGCTCTTTACCAATTTCAAGGGCAACCCGCTCGGCGCCCGCCAGGATGCGCAGCCTCTCAAGCTCGAGCTCGAAGCGAGCCACCTGCGCGGCATCGCGCGCAACTGGGATCTCTACGTGCGGGGACAGTACGTCTACAGCCCGGACCCGCTCGCCGACAGCGAGAAAGTCGCGTTCGGCGGGCCCGGCAGCGTGCGCGGCTACCGGCCGTCCGAGGTGCGCGGCGACGGCGGCGTGCTCTTCACCACCGAGCTGCGCCACCCAATCAATATCGCCAACACCTTGGGAATATTGAGCTTTTTCTACGACGTCGGGGTGGCGCGTTTCGAGGGCACGCCCGGTTTCGTGGACGGGACGCTCACCATACAAAGCGTCGGCTCGGGTGTGACTTTTTACCTGCT
>JACOVL010000099.1 GCA_016177355.1 Betaproteobacteria bacterium
ACTCCGGCCCGCCCGCCGGCTGCGCGCCGCCCACCCCGCGCAGCACCGGCGAGGACATGTGCCCCCAGCCGGGAATGAAGGCGGAGAAGCGCCCGGCCTCGCCGCCGGCGACGAACAGGTGGATGTTGTCGGGACTGGGCACGACCGGCGTGCGCGCGTCGGGCTCGCGCTTGTACCACACCGGCAGGTTGCGGTTGTAGACCTCGCCGTAACGGCCGTTGCCATAGAGGTCGCCCCAGCGGTTGCCGGAATGCGCCCACAGGTAGTGGCGGATGTCGTGCCGCTTCCAGCCGGACTTGGCGACGGTGGCCGCATGCTCGGGGCCGAGGACCACCGCGCAGTGCCCGGCGGAGACGGCGTTGTTGTTGCAGATCGTGCTCATCGCGGAGCAGACGCTGTCGAGGATCCCTTCCGCGTCGTTCGCAAAGTGGTTGGTGATGCTGTGCGGCGGCTCGGCGGCGAGCACGAAGACGGTGGAGTCCTCCGCCCGGTAGCCGTGTTCCACGTGATAGGGCGCGAGCGGGCTCGCCTCCTCGTTCTCGGCGATGCAGTAGGTGTATTTCCCGGGATGGCCGAGTGTGCTCTTGTCGAGCAGCCCCGGCCAGCCGCCGCCGACGTTGAGCAGCACGAGGCGCAGCGCGCGGCCGATCGTGGCGTTGGCGCGGTTGCCCGGGCCGAACACGTTGCAGCCGGCGTTCATGTCGATCGCCCGGCGCACCGGCCCGTTCACCACCAGCAGCGGGCTTGCCATGTGGGTCGTGGCCTGCACGCCGTTCAGGTTGAAGCGCGCGTCGCACAGGGCGAGCATCGCGGCTTCGACCACCGGTGCGTATTCGGGACGGCAGCCTGCCATCACCATGTTGATCGCCAGCACTTCGCGCGTGAGGCTGCCCCAGCGCGGCGGCACGCGGCTCACCAGGCGTCCGGGCTCCCCGCTGAGCGCCGCGACCACCGCCGCGATCTTGTCCGGCGTGGGGGGCGCCAGCGGCAAGCCGTCGGAGCAGCCGCGCTCGTAATAGAACTCGATGAGATCAGTGCCTTCGGGCACCTGCACCGCCTCGGCCTGCGGCGGCGGGATGGCGTCGGTCTTTCCCATGACCCCATTATCCCACCGGGGCTTCCAAGCCGGCGCGGAATTGAGTAGATTAGGGTTCCAGAGGAGGAGGATTCCCATGAAACCGATCATTGCCGTCGTCGTCGCTGCTATCCTGCTTGCCGCCTGCCAGACCACGCCTCTCGAGCCGCCGCGCGCGAACGCGCAGTTGAAGCCGACCAAGGGCAACAAGACCTTCGGCGAAGCGACCTTCGAGCAAGCAGGCGACAAGGTCCGCGTCGTCGTGTTTGTCCAGGGACTCAAACCTGGGCAGGAGCATGGCTTGCATATCCACGAGGCCGCCGACTGTTCCGGCGACGCGACGGGCGCGAAGGGCCACTTCAATCCCCTGGGCAAGCCGCACGGACGTTACGGCAGCGCCGAGCGCCATGCCGGCGACCTGCCTTCGCTCAAGGCCAACAAAGCCGGGCGCGCCAACGTCCAGGTCGATCTCGATATCGTCACCGTGACACCCGGGCCGGCGAGCATCATCGGGCGCGGCCTCGTCGTTCACGCCGGCCCCGACGACTTCAAGACCCAGCCGCACGGCAACGCCGGCGCGCGCATCGCCTGCGGCGTGATCCAGGCCGGCTAGAGCGGGAACTCCAGGCGTCGAAGGATTCGAAAATCAGCTAAAGGCGCATCGCATCCAAAATGGAGTACCCTGCGTAGAAACGATGGGACGGCCGCGCCGCAGGCGAGGCCGGAGCAAACGATGAAGGAGGGCGGGCGCATGACGCCGGAGCGGAGCCATACCGTTCAAGTGCATCCGCTGGTCGTGAGAATCACCCATTGGATCAACGTCTTCGCGATCCTGATCATGGTCGCGTCGGGGTGGCGCATCTATAACGCGTCACCGCTGTTCGGCTTCAAGTTTCCCGGCGACTGGACGCTCGGCGGCTGGCTCGCAGGGGCGCTGCAGTGGCATTTCGCGGCGATGTGGCTGCTTGCCGCGAGCGGCCTGGTCTATGTAACTTACGGCATCGTGTCCGGGCATTACCGGCACAAGCTGCTGCCGATCGCGCCGGCGGCGGCTTGGCGTGACATCGCGGCCGCCTTCCGCGGCAAGCTCACGCACGACGATCTGCGGGTCTACAACGCCGCGCAGCGCGCGGCGTACCTGGGCGCCATCCTGATCGGCATCGTGCTGGTGTTGTCCGGGCTCGTGCTATGGAAGCCGGTGCAGTTCCACACGCTCGGCCTGCTCATGGGCGATTACGAAGGCGCTCGCTACGTGCATTTCTTCGCAATGGCGGCGCTGGTGCTGTTCGTGATCGTCCACGTGGTCATGGTGCTGCTCGTCCCGCGCACCTTCCCGACCATGTTCACCGGTCGCGCGCGCGTTCCGGCCGCGGCCGAGGGAGACTGACATGAAGCGCCTGTTCGGCATGCGACAAAGCCTCAAGGGTCAGTCCCGGTCTCAGATCGAGAGAATCGAGCGGCGGCTGTTCTTGCGGCGGGGATTGAGCCTGGGCGCGGTGGCGCTGCTCTCCGGCTGCGACGTGACGGACGCGGAATCGGTGCAGAAGGTGCTGTGGGCGATGTCGCGCTGGAACGACCGCGTGCAGGACTGGATCTTCGATCCCGGCCGGCTCGCGCCCGAGTTTCCGGAAAGCGCGATCACCATGCCGTTTCCTTTCAACGCCTTCTATAGCATGGATCAGGCCCCGTCCGTTGACCCGGAGGGCTACCAGCTCGAGCTGAGCGGTCTCGTGCGCGAGAAGAAGCCGTGGACGCTGCCCGAGCTCTACGCACTGCAGCCGCAGCTCTCGCAAATCACCCGCCACATCTGCGTCGAGGGCTGGAGCGCGATCGGCAAATGGAGCGGCGTGCGCTTCAGCGATTTCCTCCGGCGCATCGGGGCGGACCTCACCGCCAAGTATGTCGGCTTCAAGTGCGCGGACCGGTATTGGACCAGTATCGACATGCCGACGGCGCTGCATCCGCAGACCCTGCTCACTTTCCGCTTCGCCGACCAGATCCTGCCGGCGCCGTTCGGTTTCCCGATGAAATTGCGCATCCCGACCAAGCTCGGGTTCAAGAATCCGAAGCACATCGTCGCGATGTTCGTGACGAACGACTACCCGGGCGGCTACTGGGAAGACCAGGGCTACAACTGGTTCAGCGGGTCGTGAGGGTTTGCAGGCGTGTCACGCAGCATCGATTTGTTTTCGTTCAACCTTGAAAGGGAATCGGGCATGAAAAAACTGATTGCGGCCGTGTTTGCCTGTTGCCTGCCGTTCGCCATGGGCGGGGCTCACGCCCAGGACATGAAGAAGGACGAAATGAAGAAGGAGATGAAGAAAGGCGGGATGAAGAAGGAGATGAAAAAAGGGGAGATGAAGAAAGACGCCATGGGCAAGGGCGGGATGATGAAGGATATGCACAAGGGCGGGATGATGAAAGACGGGAAGGGCGGCATGATGCAGGAAGAAATGAAAAAATGACGCGGTAATCATCGGTTGCGCCGGCAAACGCATGGCGCAGGGAACGATGGACAACGCGGCGCGCCGCCATTACCGCCATATCGAGGTGCATCCGGTCTCCGGCGCGCTCGGGGCTGCACGGCAAGCCACTGTTTTCGCGCACGAAATCGCGCGAATCCGCTTCATTTCAAGACCTTATCGTGGTATCCTTCCAAGTTAAATTCAAAAAACGCGGAACCAGGGAAGTTTCATGGCGGTTGAGCGTACTTTGTCCATCATCAAGCCGGATGCCGTAGCCAAGAACGTGATCGGAAAAATCTACACCCGTTTCGAGCAGGCCGGGCTGAAGGTCGTCGCGGCGCGCATGGCGTGGCTGTCGCGGGCGGAGGCCGAGGGCTTTTATGCGGTGCACAGGGAACGCCCGTTTTTCAGGGACCTGGTCGAGTTCATGACTTCGGGGCCGGTGGTGATACAGGTGCTGGAAGGCGAGGACGCGATCCAGAAAAACCGCGACCTGATGGGCGCGACCGACCCGAAGAGGGCGGCCAGGGGCACCATCCGCGCGGACTTCGCTCAAAGCATGGATGCGAACGCGGTGCACGGCTCGGATTCGCCGCAGACCGCGGCGACCGAGATCGCCTATTTTTTTCCCAAGCAGGAAATCTACTCGCGCTGAAATCACGGCATGACGGTCAATCTGCTCGGACTGGACCACGCAGCCCTGAAGGCTTTCTGCACGAACCTGGGCGAGAAGCCGTTTCGCGCCAGGCAGCTGCTGCGGTGGATCCATCACGCCGGGGTGGGCGATTTCGCGGCGATGACGGACATGTCCAGGGCGCTGCGCGAGCGGCTGCCGGCGTGCGCGTCGGTCACCGCGCCCGGGGTGCTGAGCGACACGGTCGCCGCCGACGGCACGCGCAAGTGGCTGCTCGACGTCGGCACCGGAAACGCGATCGAGACGGTGTTCATACCCGAAGCCCGCCGCGGGACATTGTGCATTTCCTCGCAGGCGGGCTGCGCGCTGGCGTGCACGTTCTGCTCGACGGGGCACCAGGGCTTCAACCGCAACCTCACGGCGGAGGAGATCATCGGCCAGCTCTGGCTTGCAGCCCGCGTTCTTCGATCGGATCTCGCAGTAGAAAGACCGATCAGCAACGTGGTGATGATGGGCATGGGCGAGCCGCTCGCCAACTTCGACAACGTGGCGGCGGCGATGCGGCTCATGCTCGACGATACGGCTTACGGCCTGTCGCGCCGGCGCGTGACGCTGTCCACCGCGGGCCTGGTGCCTGGCATCGAACGGCTGCGCGAGGAGTGCCCGGTGGCGCTCGCGGTCTCGCTCCACGCCCCGAACGACGGGCTGCGCAACGAGCTGGTACCGCTCAACCGCAAGTACCCGCTGAAAGTGCTGCTGGCGGCATGCCTGCGCTACATCGAAAAGGCGCCGCGCGATTTCGTGACCTTCGAATACGTGATGCTCGCCGGCGTGAACGACGCCGTGGCGCAGGCGCGCGAGCTGGTCCGGCTGGTGAAGGACGTGCCGTGCAAGATCAACCTCATCCCGTTCAACCCGTTTCCCGGCACGCAGTACACGCGCTCCGGTCCGGAGGCGATCGCGCGCTTCCAGGACGCATTGACGCGGGAGGGGCTGATCACGACGATCCGCAAGACGCGCGGTGATGACATAGACGCCGCCTGCGGCCAGCTCGCGGGATACGTGCGGGACCGTACAAAACGCAGACAGCGCAGCGAAAAGGAAGCGGCGGCATGAGCCGTATTTCCATCATCGTGTTGGTAATGGTCCTGATGCTGACAAGCCTGGCGGGCTGCGCAGTGACGCAGAGGTCCGACAGCGGGCTGTCTGCATCCGCCCCGGCCCGGGAGGACAGCGTCGAGCGCGCGCGGGCTCGCGCCCACACCGAGCTTGCCGCGGTCTACTACGAGATCGGCAACATGGCCGTGGCGCTGGAAGAGGCGCGGGAGGCGCTGCGCTCGGACGCCGACTACGGGCCGGCGCACAACATCGCCGGGCTGGTCTACGGCGAGCTCAAGGAAGATCGCCTGGCGGAGGAAAGCTTCCAGCGCGCGCTGCGCGTCAATCCGCTCGATTCGGACGCCAACAACAACTATGGCTCTTTCCTGTGCCAGCGCAAGCGCGAGGAGGAGGCCATCCGGTATTACCTGGCGGCGGTGCGCAACCCGTTGTATCAGACGCCCGACCGTTCCTACGTCAACGCCGGCGTATGCGCGCGGCGCCGTGGAGATACCGCCGGCGCGCAGGGATATTTCCAGCTGGCGCTGAAATTGCGGCCGGCCCAGCCGCAGGCGCTCTACCAGCTGGCCGATCTTTCCTACGCGCGCGGCAGCTACGAGGAAGCGAAGAGCTACCTCAACCGCCTGAGTCAGGCCGCGCAAGCGACCCCCGAAGCGCTGTGGCTGGGCGTGCGCATCGAGAGAAAGCTCGGAGACCGCGACATCGAGGAAAGCTACGCATCGCAGTTGCGCAAGAACTTCCCCAATTCCCGGGAGGCGCGCGCGCTGCTCTCCGGCCAGCAGGAATGAACGACGCGGTCAATATAACACCGCCCGCGGCGCCCGCCATCGCCCCGATGGAGGCGCCGGGCCGGCTGCTCGCCCGCTCGCGCGAGGCGCGGAACCTGAGCGTGGCCGACGTCGCGCGCCAGCTCAAGCTCTCGGCCTGGCAGATCGAGGCGCTGGAGGCCGGTCACTACCAGAGACTGCCCGGCACGGTATTCGTGCGCGGCTTCATCCGTAACTATGCGCGGCTGCTGCGTCTCGATCCCGAGGCCCTGCTGCAATCGGCCGGGGACCTGCCCCAGTCCGCGCCGCGGCCCGAAACGCCGCCGTCGCGGGACATCCCGTTTCCGACTGCGGGAAACCGGCGCTGGCGGACATATACGGCCGTAGTCGCCGTGGCAGTGGTGGCCGTGCTCGTCGTCTACGAGTTTTACTGGGACGAGCCTGAAACCGCGTGGGTGAGACGGCCGGTGGCCGCGGTGCCGGTGCTACCTGTGCCGCAACCGCTGCTGGCGCCGGCCGAGGCGGCGGACGCAGGGACGCCAGCTGCAGCGGATGATGCGCTGCCCGGCAGGCCGGTCGCAGCAACGGCCGCCGCCGCTTCCGAGCAGGCGAAAGACGCGCCGTCATCCGCCGCCGTCGCGCTGCGCGACTACGACCAGCAGCCGGAGCCGGGCGAGCGGCAGGTGCGCATGAAATTCGAGCAGGAATCGTGGGTGGAGATCCGCGACCGCAACGAGAAAGTCATCTTCTCGCAGCTGAACCGCCCCGGCACCGAGCAGTCCGTCAACGGGCGGCCGCCGCTCGCGCTGGTGGTCGGCAACGCGCACGGCGTGCGGATGATCTACGACGATCAGCCGGTGGACCTCGCGCGCCACACCAAGATCGACGTCGCCCGCTTCATCCTGCCATGAAGTGCTATCCCGAAACGTACGGCCCGGCGCCGCGCCGCTCGAGCCGCAAGGTGCGGGTCGCGCACGTCGGGATCGGCGGGGACGCGCCGATCGTGGTGCAGTCCATGACCAATACCGATACCGCGGACGTAGCCGCCACGGCGGAACAGGTCGCGGCGCTGGCGCGCGCCGGATCGGAGCTCGTGCGCGTGACGGTCAATAACACCGAAGCCGCGGCCGCGGTGCCGCTGATCCGCGAGCGCCTCGAGGCGATGGGCATCAACGCGCCGCTGGTCGGCGATTTCCATTTCAACGGGCACCGCCTGCTCGCCCGGCACCCGGCGTGCGCCGAGTCGCTCGCCAAGCTGCGCATCAACCCCGGCAACGTCGGCCGCGGCTCGAAGCGCGACGAGCAGTTCGCCACCATGATCGAGTTTGCCTGCAAGTACGGGAAGCCGGTGCGCATCGGCGTCAACTGGGGCAGCCTTGACCCGGAGCTGCTGGCGCGGCTGATGGACGAGAATGCGCGTCTCGCCGAGCCCGAGGACGCCGCCGTCGTCACGCGCCGGGCGCTCGTCGCGTCGGCTCTCGACAGCGCGAAACAGGCTGAAGGGCTGGGATTGCCGCACGACCGCATCGTGCTCTCGTGCAAGGTCAGCGGCGTGCAGGACCTCATCGCCGTCTATCGCGATCTCGCCGCGCGCTGCGACTACGCGCTGCACCTGGGGCTCACCGAGGCCGGCATGGGATCGAAGGGCATCGTGGCCTCGACCGCGGCGATGGCGGTCCTGCTGCAGGAAGGCATCGGCGACACCATCCGCGTCTCGCTCACCCCGGAGCCGGGCGGCGAGCGCACCCGCGAAGTGATCGTGGCGCAGGAGATCCTGCAGACGATGGGGCTGCGCTCGTTCACGCCGATGGTGATCGCGTGCCCCGGCTGCGGGCGCACCACCAGCACCTATTTCCAGGAGCTCGCCGACCGCATCCAGGGCTATCTGCGGGCGCAAATGCCGGCGTGGCGCAGCCGCTACCCGGGCGTCGAGAACATGCGCGTCGCGGTGATGGGTTGCGTGGTAAACGGTCCCGGCGAGAGCAAGCACGCCAACGTCGGCATCAGCCTGCCCGGCTCCGGTGAGAACCCGGTGGCGCCGGTCTACGTGGACGGCGTCAAGACGGTGACGTTGAAGGGCGACAATATCGCCGCCGAGTTCCAGAGTATCGTCGAGCGCTACGTGGCCGGCAACTACTCGCGGCGGCCGGACCCGGCGCCGCAGAAGCGGGACGCCGCGCGCGCATAGGGAACCCGCCGCGCCGACCGTCATGGCCGACAAGATCCAGGCAATCCGCGGGATGAACGACGTCCTGCCGGAGGAGGCGCACCTGTGGCGGTTCTTCGAGGACGCGGCGCGGTCGGTGTTCGAGCAGTACGGGTACCGCTACATCCGCACGCCGATCGTCGAGCGCACCGAGCTGTTCGTGCGCGGCGTCGGCGAGGCGACCGATATCGTGGAGAAGGAGATGTACTCCTTCGTGGACGCGATGAACGGCGA
This sequence comes from Betaproteobacteria bacterium, assembly GCA_016177355.1. Classification (GTDB taxonomy): domain Bacteria; phylum Pseudomonadota; class Gammaproteobacteria; order Burkholderiales; family SG8-41; genus SG8-41. Next base: position 8,501 of record JACOVL010000099.1, read on the forward strand.
CCGGCTGTCGCTCCGTCCCGAGGGCACGGCGCCGACGGTGCGCGCGGCCTTGGAGCACAATCTTCTCTACCACGGTCCGCAGCGGCTGTGGTACGGCGGACCCCTGTTCCGTCACGAGCGTCCGCAGAAGGGACGCTATCGCCAGTATCATACGTACGGGGCGGAAGCGCTGGGCCTGCCCGATCCGGACATCGACGTCGAGCTGCTGCTGATGGCGCACCGGCTGTGGCGGAAACTCGGCATCGACGGGGTCGAGCTGCAGATCAACACCATCGGCAGCGCCGAGGAGCGGCGCGCGTTCCGGGCGAAGCTGGTCGCGCACTTCGAGCGCCACCCGGGCGCGCTCGACGAGGACGCAAGGCGCAGGCTGCAGGCCAACCCGCTGCGGCTGCTCGACAGCAAGAATCCCGCGCTGCAGCCGGTGATCGGGGCGGCACCCAGGCTGATCGACGCTGCCGGAGCCTCGACGCGCGCGAATTTCGAAGCGGTGCAAGCCGGATTGCGCGAGGCCGGCATCGCGTACACGATCAACCCGCGGCTGGTGCGTGGCCTCGATTATTACAACCTGACCGTGTTCGAGTGGGTGAGCGGGCGCCTCGGCGCCCAGAACGCGATCTGCTCCGGCGGGCGCTACGACGGGCTCGCCGGGCAACTCGGCGGCAAGCCGACGCCGGGCTGCGGCTTCGGTATCGGCGTCGAGCGCACGCTGTTGCTGCTGCGGGATGCCGACGTTTCGCGGGAGGCCCCCGACGTTTATCTGGTGCGGCAGGGCGCTGCCGCGCAGCGCTACGGCGCGCGGGTGGCTGAAGAGTTGCGCGACGCGGGCCTTGCCGTGGTGGTGCATGGCGGCGGCGGCAATCTCAGCGCGCAGATGAAGAAAGCCGATGCGAGCGGGGCGCGATTCGCGGTGATCATCGGCGACGATGAGGCGGGCGCAGGCGAGATCAGCGTGAAGCCGCTGCGCGCGGCTGGACCGCAGACGCGCGGATCGGTCGCGGCGGCTGTCAACCGGGTAAAGAAATCGTAATTATTTGATTATACTAATTATTTCTGATACGTAAGGTGGTAGATGGCATACGACCTGGAAGAGCAGGAACAGATAGACGAACTCAAGGCGTGGTGGCGGGAGCATGGCAACCTCGTGCTGCTCGCGGTCGCCGCCGCCGCACTCACCCTCGCCGCGTTTCAGGGATGGCGCTATTATCGCCACAGCCAGGCGGTCGCGGCGGTCACGCTCTACGGGCAACTCGACCGCGCCGAGCAGTCCGGCGACCATAAAAAGGTGCGCGACCTCGCCGGAGAGCTCACGCAGAAGTACGGCGCCACGCCGTACGCCACATTCGGCGCGCTCAGCGCGGCGCGCGCGAGCTTCGACACCGGCGACCTGGCCGGGGCGAAATCGCAGCTGCAATGGGTAATCGAGCACGCGCGCGAGGACGAGATCAGGGACCTGGCGCGCCTGCGGCTTGCCGGGGTGATGCTCGACGAGAAGAACCACGCGGAGGCCCTCAAGCGGGTCGTCGAAGCAAAGCCGGTGGATGCCATGGCCGGACTCTATGCCGACCTGAAGGGGGATATCCTGGTCGCTCAAGGCAGGACCGCGGAAGCGCGCGGCGCCTACCAGCTCGCGCTCGACCGCAGCGAGGCCAACAGCCCGTATCGCGCCACGATACAGATCAAGCTCGACGCGCTGGGTGACGCCCAATGAAAGTTCTCGCCGCGTCGTGGATCGCGGCGGCGGCGATGCTCGCCGGCTGCCAGACGGTTTCCGAGACCTACGACCGCATTTTTCAAGGGGCGGCCGGCCCGGGGCGGAAACCGGCCGCATTGGTCGAGCTGAAACCCGCGGCCACGCTGAAGATACTCTGGCAGGGCAGCGCGGGCGGCGCCGAGAAGAATGTCTTTTTTCCCGAGGTCTCGGGCAGCATCGTCTATGCCGCCAGCGCGGCGGGCAGGGTGAGCGGGTTCGAGGCGCGCAGCGGCAAGGCCGTGGCGCAGTTCGACGCCGGCCAGCGCATCTCGGGCGGCGTCGGCGCCGGCGCCGGCCTGGTGCTCGTCGGCACACCCAGGGGCGAGGTGTTGGCGTTCGACCGCAACGGCAAGCAGGCATGGAAGGCGCAACTCGGGGGGCAGGTGCTGGCGCCGCCCGCGGCGCAGGACGGTACTGTCGTCGCGCGGGCGGGCGACGGCCGTATCTACGGGCTCGATGCCGCCAGCGGCAAGCGGAAGTGGACATACCAGCGCTCGACGCCGGCGCTGTCGGTGCGCACGCACGCCGGGGTGGTGGTCCACCGCGGCGGGGTCTTCGCCGGGTTTCCGGGCGGCCATATCGTCGCATTGTCGCTGCCGAACGGAGTCGTGGGCTGGGAAGCGGCGGTGGCGGTGCCGCGCGGGACGACCGAGCTCGAGCGCGTCGCCGACATCGCCGGTCCGCCGGTGGTGGACGGCCAGCGGGTATGCGCCGTGGCGTTCCAGGGCCGCGTGGCGTGCTTCGACATCACGCGAGGCACGATTCTGTGGTCGAGGGACGTTTCGAGCCTCGCCGGGCTCGCGGTGGATGCGCGCTATCTCTACGTGACCGATGACAAGAACGCGGTGCTGGCGCTCGACAAGGCGAGCGGCGCGAGCATCTGGCGGCAGGACAAGCTCGCCCGGCGCGGCGTGAGCGCGCCGCTCGGCTTCGGCCGCTACGCCGTGGTCGGCGATTTCGAGGGCTACGTGCACCTGCTCGCGCGCGAAGACGGCTCGTTCGCGGCGCGCATCGCCACCGACGGCAGCGCCATCGTCGCCCCGCCCGTCGCGCTCGACCTCTCGAGCTTCCTGGTGCAGACCCGCAACGGCGGCATCTACGCGATCACCGTCCAGTGAGCCATGCTTCCCATCATCGCCATCGTCGGCCGGCCCAACGTCGGCAAGTCCATGCTGTTCAACCGGTTGACGCGCACGCGCGATGCGATCGTCTCCGGCGCGCCGGGCGTCACGCGCGACCGCCATTACGGGCGCGGGCGCATCGGGGCCAAGCCCTATATCGCGGTGGACACCGGCGGCCTCGAGCCGGTGGCGAGGGAGGGCATTTTCCACGAGATGGCGCGGCAAACGCGCCAGGCGCTGGACGAGGCCGACGCCGTCCTGTTCATGGTGGACGCGCGCGCCGGGCTCGTGCCGCAGGACCGCGCGGTCGCGGAGGAGCTGCGCAGGAGCGGGCGCCGCGTTTTCCTGGTGGTCAACAAAGCCGAGGGCATGAAGACGGAGCTCGCCGGCGCGGACTTTCACGCCCTCGGGCTGGGAGAGCCCCTGCCGGTCTCGGCCGCTCACGGCGAGAACGTCTCCGACCTCATGGACCTGGTGCTCGCGGATCTGCCGGACGAGTCCGGCGCTGCGCGCGCGGGCGACCGCCATCCCAAGATTGCCGTGGTCGGCCGCCCCAACGTCGGCAAATCCACGCTGGTCAACGCGCTGCTGGGGGAGGAGAGGGTCGTCGTGTTCGATCAGCCGGGCACCACGCGCGATTCGATCCACGTCGAGTTCGAGCGCGGCGGGCGCCGCTACACGCTGATCGACACCGCCGGTTTGCGCAAGCGCGGGCGGGTCCCCGAGCCCGCCGACCGGTTCTCGATGTTGAAGGCGCTGCAGGCGATCGAGGACGCCAACGTCGCGATCCTGGTGCTCGACGCGCGCCAGGACATCGCGGAGCAGGACGCGCACATCGCGGGCTACGCGCTGGAAGCCGGCCGTGCGCTGGTGGTGGCGGTCAACAAGTGGGAGCGGCTGCCGGCGGAAGAGCGCGATCTCGTGAAGCGCGCGCTGCGGCGCAACCTGGGTTTCCTGGATTTCGCGCGGTTGCACTTCATCTCGGCGCTGGCCGGGCAGGGCATGGACGCGCTGATGAAATCGGTGGACGAGGCTTATGCCGCCGCCATGGCGCGGTTGCCGACGCCGCGGCTGACCCGCGCGCTGGCGCAGGCGGTCGAGCAACAGCCGCCGCCGCGCTCCGGCACGGTCCGGCCCAAGCTGCGCTACGCCCACCAGGGGGGCGTCAACCCGCCCCGCATCGTGGTCCACGGCAACGCGCTCACCCGCGTGTCCGATTCTTACCGCCGCTACCTGGAACGATTTTTCCGCGACGCTTTCAAACTGCAGGGGACCCCTTTGCGCGTGGAGTTCAGGAGCGGAGGAAATCCCTATGCCAGGAAGGGGCGGCGCAGATAACTCTATGGCGTGACTATGAATTTTGCAGTAAAGTTGACATCCCAATAACACCGCGAGGCACCCATGAGCAACAAAGGGCAGATGCTACAAGACCCGTTCCTCAACACGCTGCGCAAGGAGCACATCCCGGTCTCGATCTACCTCGTGAACGGCATCAAGCTGCAGGGGCAGATAGACTCGTTCGATCAGTACGTGGTCCTGCTCAAGAACACGGTCACGCAGATGGTCTACAAGCACGCCATCTCGACCGTGGTGCCCGCGCGCGCCGTCAACCTCCAGCTCGACCAAAGCGCCGACAGTTGATGCCCGCCCTGCCTGATGGTTGACCGCCGCGGTACGACCGAGGCGGTGCTGGTCGGTCTCGACTTCGGCGAGCCCGACCACGCGGAAAGCCTGGAAGAGATACGGCAGCTCGCCGCCAGCGCCGGCGCCGCGGAACGGGCGCTGGTGCAGGGGCGGCGCAGCCGTCCGGATTCGGCGCTGTTCGCGGGCAAGGGCAAGGTCGTGGAAATCGCGGACGCCGTTGCCGCAACCTGCGCCTCGATCGTGATTTTCAACCACGACCTTTCGCCGGGGCAGGAGCGCAACCTCGAGCGCGAGGTCGGCTGCCGCGTCGTCGACCGCACCAGCCTGATCCTCGACATCTTCGCCCAGCGCGCCCGCACCCACGAGGGCAAGCTGCAGGTGGAGCTGGCCCAGCTCGAGCATCTCGCGTCGCGGCTGGTACGCGGCTGGACCCACCTGGAGCGCCAGAAGGGCGGCATCGGACTGCGCGGCCCGGGCGAGACCCAGCTGGAAACCGACCGGCGCCTTCTGGGCAAGCGCGTGAAGGTGCTGAAGGAGAAGCTTGCCGGGGTCAAGGCCCAGCGCGCGGTGCAGCGGCGGGCCCGCAACCGGTCGAACCTGCTGATGGCGTCGCTGGTCGGCTACACCAACGCCGGCAAGTCCACGCTGTTCAACCGCCTGACGCGCGCGGGCGTCTACGCCGCCGACCAGTTGTTCGCCACGCTCGACACCACCACGCGCCGCCTGCACGCCGCGGGCGGCGGGCGCTTCGTGCTCTCCGACACCGTCGGCTTCATCCGGCGCCTGCCGCATACGCTGGTCGCCGCGTTCCGGGCGACGCTGGAGGAGACAGCGCATGCCGACCTGCTGCTGCACGTGGTGGACGCAAGCTGCGCGGACCGCGATGCCCGGAGCGCGGCGGTGAACCAGGTGCTCGCCGAAATCGGCGCGCAAGACGTTCCCCAGGTGCTGGTGATGAACAAGATCGACCGCACGCGGCTGCCGGCGCGGGTCGAGCGCGACGAATATGGTAGAATTTTGCGCGTCTGGACGAGCGCCGCGACGGGGGAGGGCCTGGAATTCGTGCGGCTCGCCGTCGAGGAGTATTCCGCCGCGCTGCAGTCCGCTGAAATCAAAAACCCGGCGGCGGCATGACGCCAGGCCGTTTTTTTCCATGATCGGTTACTTGAAGTCATTCAGCGATAAGGTTTCTATTCGCTTCCGGCGGTTCCTCGGCGCGCTCATGTCGCTCAACGATCCGCAATGGGGGCGGCGGCCCAACCAGGGCCCGCCCGATCTCGACGAGCTGTGGCGGGATTTCAACAAGAAGCTGAACAGCCTGTTCGGCCGCGGCCGCGGCGGCGAGCCGCCGGGGCCGGATGCCAGAAAAATGGGCGGCGCGGGAATGCTGATCGGCCTTGTTTTCGCGGTGTGGGTGGCGAGCGGCTTCTACATCGTCACCGAAGGCCAGCTCGGCGTGGTGCTGCGGTTCGGGAAATTCTCGGAAGCGACCACCCCGGGGCTGCGCTGGCATCTGCCTTATCCGGTTGAATCCAGGGAAATCGTCAATGTCTCGCAGGTGCGCACCGTGGAAGTCGGCTACCGCAACAACGTCAAGAGCAAGGTGGAAAAAGAGTCGCTGATGCTGACCGACGACGAGAACATCGTGGACGTTCAATTCGCCGTGCAGTACATCCTCAAAAACGCGAAGGATTTTCTGTTCAACAACCGCTCGCCGGACGATGCGGTGCTGCAGGCGGCGGAGACGGCGATCCGCGAGATCGTGGGCAAGAGCAGCATGGACCTGGTGATATTCAAGGGCCGCGCCGAAGTGGCGGTGCGTGCCCAGACGCTGATGCAGGAGATCCTCGACCGCTACGGCACCGGCATCCAGATCAGCACGGTGACGATGCAGGACGCGCAGGCGCCGCAGCAGGTGCAGGCGGCATTCAACGACGCGGTCGAGGCCGGCCAGGACCGCGAGCGGCAGAAGAACGAGGGCCAGGCCTACGCCAACGACGTGATACCCAGGGCGCGCGGCACGGCGGCGCGCCTCACGCAGGAGGCCGAGGGCTACAAGCAGCGCGTGATCGAGCAGTCCGAGGGCGACGCCGCGCGCTTCCGCCAGATCGTTGTCGAGTACAACAAGGCGCCGCAGGTCACCCGCGACCGGCTCTACATCGAGGCGATGCAACAGATCATGAGCAATACCACCAAGGTGCTGATCGACCAGAAGGGCGGCAACAACCTGCTCTACCTGCCGCTCGACAAAATCATGCAGATGCCGGGCGCCGCGCCCGCGGAGGCCGCGCCCAAGTCCGCCGAGACCGCGCCCGCGCAGGAACCCTCCACTTCGCGCTCGCGCGAGGCCTTCCGCTCGCGGGAACGGGAGCCGCGCCAATGAGCAAGCATGTGGGCGCGGTTCTGGTCGGCGCCCTGATCGCGCTGATCCTCGCCTCGTCGAGCCTGTTCATCGTGGACCAACGCCAGAACGCGATCGTGTTCCGCCTCGGCGAGGTGGTGGACGTCAAGAAGGCGCCCGGCCTCTATTTCAAGGTCCCGCTGCTCGACAACGTGCGCTATTTCGACGTGCGCATCCTCACGATAGACCCCCCCGAGTCGGCGCTGTTCCTGACCTCGGAGAAGAAGAACGTGCTGGTGGACCTGTTCGTCAAATGGCGCATCACCGACGTGCGGCAGTACTACGTCAGCATCGTCCTCGGCGGCGGCGGCGAATCCCAGGCCCAGACGCGCCTGCTCCAGACCATCAACAACGGCCTGCGCGCCGAATTCGGCAACCGCACCGTGCACGACGTGGTGTCCGGCGAGCGCGACAAGATCATGGAGTTCATGCGCGAAAAGGCCAACGAGGACGCGGTGAAAATCGGCGTCGAGGTGCTCGATGTGCGCCTGAAACGCGTCGACCTGCCCAAGGAAGTGAGCCAGTCGGTCTACGACCGCATGAAGGCCGAGCGCAAGCGCGTCGCCAACGAGCTGCGGTCCACCGGCGCCGCCGAGTCGGAGAAGATCCGGGCGGACGCCGACCGGCAGCGCGAGGTGATCATCGCGCAGGCCTACCGCGACGCGCAGCGCATCAAGGGCGAGGGCGACGCCAGGTCGACCGCGACTTACGCGCGCGCCTACGAGCAGAACGCCGAGTTCTACGCGTTCTACCGCAGCCTCGAGGCGTACAAGGCGAGCTTCCGCGGCAAGAACGACGTGCTGGTGCTCGAGCCCAATTCCGATTTCTTCAAGTACCTCAAATCGGGTGGCAGGCCGGCCCCGGGCGGCAAGCCCGGCAAGTAGTCCGGCGGCGGCGCGGGCCGCGCTCCGGCGCGCCACCGACGCGGGAACGCGATGATGGGGAACATCGGGAACATCCTGCTCATGGCCTTCGCCCTGATGCTGATCATCGAGGGCGTCCTGCCGTTCCTGCTGCCCGCCCTGTGGCGCGACACCTTCCGGCGGCTGACCGAGATGAGCGACGGGCAGATCCGCTTCATCGGGCTCACTTCCATGCTCGCCGGCGTGCTCCTGCTCTACCTTGCACGTCATTGAAAAAACGCGCTTTTTCCGGCGCGCTCCTCTATAATTCAGCGTTTGGCCAGCCTTCCGCCCGGACCCGCCATGCGCACGTGGGTATTGCCCGAATACATCGAGGACATCCTGCCGCCCGAGGCCGGCCGCATCGAGCGGCTGCGGCGCGTCGTGCTCGATCTCTTTCGCGCTCGCGGCTACGAGCTGGTGATGCCGCCGCTGCTCGAGTACACGGAATCGCTGCTGACCGGCACCGGGCACGACCTCGACCTGCGGACGTTCAAGCTGGTGGACCAGCTCTCGGGGCGCATGATGGGGCTGCGCGCCGATATCACGCCGCAGGTCGCGCGGATCGACGCGCACCTCTTGAACCGCAAGGGCGTGGCGCGGTTGAGCTATTGCGGCAGCGTGCTGCATACCCGGCCGGCGAGCCCCGGCTCGACCCGCGAGCTGATCCAGGCCGGCGCGGAGATCTACGGCCACGCCGGCATTGCGGCCGACCTCGAGATCCTGGCGCTTCTTTGCAGTTCACTGGCGGTGGCCGGAGTGCGCGGCGCGCGCGTGGGCATCGGGCACGTCGCGGTATTCCGCTCCATCGTGCGCGCGGCGCAGGTCGGCGAGGCGCTCGAATCAGAACTGTTCGAGGCGCTGCAGAAGAAAGACGTTCGCGCCGTCAAGAGCCTTGCGCGCCCGCTGGGCGCGAAAGCGCGATCGGCGCTCGCGCTCCTTCCCGAGCTCTATGGCGGCCCCGAAGTGCTGGTGTCCGCAGGGAAAAGGCTGCCGAAGATCCCCGAGCTGACCCGCGCGCTCGCCACGCTGCGCGCGCTCGCGAAGGCCTGCCCGATCCCGGTGAGCTTCGATCTCGCTGAGCTGCGCGGCTACCACTACCACTCGGGCGTGGTGTTCGACGCCTATTGCAAGGGCGTCGCCGGGGCCGTCGCGCGCGGCGGGCGCTACGACGAGGTCGGAAGAGCGTTCGGGCGCTCGCGGCCCGCCACGGGTTTTTCGATCGACCTGCGCGGTCTCGCCGGCGCGAGCGCGGCCCCGCCGCCGCGCGGCAAGACCGGCGGCAAGACCGCCGGCAAGAGGCGGGGCCGATGAAGCCGGCCCGCAACGTCGTGGTGATCGGCGCCCAGTGGGGCGACGAGGGCAAGGGCAAGATCGTGGACTGGCTCACCGATCACGCCCTGGGCGTAGTGCGCTTCCAGGGCGGGCACAACGCGGGGCACACGCTGGTCATCGGCGGCAAGAAAACCGTGCTGCACCTGATCCCGTCCGGCATCCTGCGCGGGAAGATCGCCTGCTACATCGGCAACGGCGTGGTGCTCTCGCCGCAGGCGCTGGTGGAGGAGATCGCGACGCTCGAGCAGGGGGGGGTGGACGTGCGCTCGCGCCTGAAGATCAGCGAGGCCTGCCCGCTGATCCTGCCGTACCACGTGGCGCTCGATCTGGCGCGCGAGGCGGCCAAGGGCGCCGGCAGGATCGGCACCACCGGCCGCGGCATCGGCCCCGCCTACGAGGACAAGGTGGCGCGGCGCTCGATCCGGCTGCAGGACCTGTTCCATCCCGCGCGTTTCAGCGCGAAGCTGCGCGACCTGCTCGATTTCCACAACTTCGTGCTGAAGAACTATTTTCACGCCGAGGCGGTGGATTTCCAGAAGACCTGCGACGAGACGATGAGCCTCGCCGGGCGCATCCAGCCGATGGTGGCGGACGTGCCGCGCCTGCTGTACGAAGCGCACAAGGCGGGCCACAACCTGCTGTTCGAGGGCGCGCAGGGCACGCTGCTCGACATCGACCACGGCACCTACCCGTACGTGACTTCCAGCAACTGCGTCGCGGGCGCGGCGGCGGCGGGCGCCGGCATCGGCCCGCAGCACCTGCATTACGTGCTGGGCGTCTCCAAGGCCTACACCACGCGGGTCGGCTCCGGGCCGTTTCCCACCGAGCTCGACAACGATCTCGGCCGGGCAATCGCGGCCCGCGGCAACGAGTTCGGCTCGACCACCGGCCGGCCGCGCCGCTGCGGCTGGTTCGACGCGGCGGCGTTGAAGCGCTCGATCCAGATCAACGGCATCTCGGGGCTGTGCGTCACCAAGCTCGACGTGCTCGACGGCATGGAGTCGGTGCAGCTCGCGACCGGCTACCGGCTGAACGGCAAGGCGAGCGACATCCTGCCGGTGGGCGCGGAGGAGCTGGAAGGATGCGAGCCGGTGTACGAGAAGATGCCGGGGTGGCAGGAGAGCACCGTCGGGCTCACGCGCCACGCGCAACTGCCCGGCGCGGCACGGGATTTTCTCAAGCGCATCGAGCAGATCTGCGAGGTGCCGATAGACCTCATCTCGACCGGGCCGGACCGCGAGCAGACCATCGTGTTGCGCCATCCGTTTGAATGAAATCTGGTGCCCAGGAAGGGACTCGAACCCCCACACCATTGCTGGCGCCAGGACCTGAACCTGGTGCGTCTGCCAATTCCGCCACCTGGGCGTGCGCGGGCGGAAGTTTAGCCGAACGTTTCTTTTTTATCAAATGAATCAACGGAAAAAACAACGCGATCCGGGCCGCCGCGAGCCTCCGGCGGCGAGCCGCGAGTCCATCCTGGAAACGCTGAGGAAGCAGGGCGTGCCGGTCGAGGAGCGGGAGCTCGCGCGGCTGCTGCGCGTCGCTCCGCTCGAGCGCGACGCCATCACGCAACGGCTTGCCGCGATGGAGCGCGGCGGCGAGATCATGCGCAACCGCCGCGGCGCGATCTGCGTGGTGGAGAAGCTCGACCTCGTGCGCGGGCGCGTGCAGGGCCATGCCGACGGTTTCGGCTTCCTGGTTCGCGACGAAGGCGGGCCGGACCTGTTCCTCGGGCCGAAGGAGATGCGCGGGGTCCTGCACGGCGACCGCGCGATGGCGCGCATCTCGGGCGCCGACCGCCGCGGCCGCCCGGAAGGCAGGATCGTGGAAGTGCTCGAGCGCGGCCAGCAGCGGCTGGTGGGGCGGCTGCGCCGCGAGCACGGCATCCTGTTCGTGACGGCGGAGGAAAAGCGCATCAGCCACGAATTCCTGGTGCCGCCGGACGCGGTGCACGGCGCGCAGCCGGGCCAGGTGGTGACCGTCGAGATCGCCGCGCAGCCCTCCCGGCACGCGCAGCCGGTGGCGCGCATCGTGGAAGTGCTCGGGAATTACGCCGACTCCGGCATGGAGATCGAGATCGCGCTGCGCAAGCACGCGCTGCCGCACGCCTTTTCGCAGGAAGCCGGACGCCTGTGCGAGCGGATGCCGGACGCGGTGACCGCGGAGGACCGGGACGGGCGCGCCGATATCACGCGGCTGCCGCTGGTGACGATAGACGGCGAGACGGCGAAGGACTTCGACGACGCGGTGTATTGTGAGCCGGCGGCTGGCGGCTACCGACTTGTCGTCGCAATCGCCGACGTGAGCCACTACGTGAAGCACGGCGACGCGCTCGACCAGGAGGCGCGCGCGCGCGGCAATTCGGTCTACTTCCCGCGGCGCGTGATCCCGATGCTGCCGGAGAAGCTCTCGAACGGCCTGTGCTCGCTCAATCCGAAGGTGCCGCGGCTCGCGATGGTCTGCGACATGCGCGTGGACGCGAACGGCGAGATCGGTTCCTACAAGTTTTACCCGGCCGTATTCCGCTCGCACGCGCGGCTGACCTATACCGAGGTCGCGGCGATGCTCGCCGATGCCGGCGGCGAGGCGGCGCGCCGCCACCGCGCTCTTCTGACGCATATCGTTGATTTATATAAACTATTCAAGGTCCTGGCGAAGTCGCGCGAGCGCCGCGGCGCGATCGATTTCGACACCATCGAGACCGAGATGATGTTCGATGCGCACGGCAAGATCGAGCGCATCGTGCCGGTGAAGCGCAACGACGCGCACCGCCTGATCGAGGAATGCATGCTCGCCGCCAACGTCTGCGCCTCGCACTTCCTGCGGGGGCGCGATCATCCGATGCTGTACCGCATCCACGAGGGCCCGACGCCGGAAAAACTCGCCGCGCTGCGCGATTTCCTCAAGGGATTCGGGCTGCAGCTCACCGGCGGCGACAAGCCGCACGCGCGCGACTACGCGAAGCTGCTCGCGAAAGTGAGGGACCGCCCCGACGCGCAGCTCCTGCAGACCGTGATGCTGCGCTCGCTGCAGCAGGCGGTGTACAGCCCGGACAACGTCGGCCATTTCGGGCTCGCCTACGAGTCGTACACGCACTTCACCTCGCCGATCCGCCGCTACCCGGACCTGCTCACGCACCGCGCGATCAAAGCGGCGCTGCGCGGCAGGAGCTACGACCCCGGCAACTGGCGCGAGTTCGGGGCGCACTGCTCGATGACCGAGCGCCGCGCCGACGACGCGACGCGCGACGTCGCGGCCTGGCTCAAGTGCTGGTACATGAAGGACCGCGTCGGCGATACCTTCACCGGCAGCATCAGCGGCGTCACCGCGTTCGGCGTCTTCGTCGCGCTCGATGAGGTCTACGTCGAGGGCCTGGTGCACGTCTCCGAGCTCGGAGCCGATTATTTCCACTACGACGCGGGCAAGCACCATCTGATGGGTGAGCGCAGCCGCAAGCGCTACCGCCTCGGCGACCGCCTGCGCGTCAAGGTGGTGCGCGTGGACCTCGACACCAGCCGGATAGACTTCGTGCTGGCCTGACGGCAGGAATCGAGAATAGGAATAGAACGAGCGGAATCGCGCGGAATAGGGGACGAGGAATAGGGGACGCACACCTTTTCTGAAGGCGCTATACTCGGCGCATGCCGAGACTTGCGCGCCCGGTTTTCTCCGGTGTTCCGCACCACATCACCCAGCGCGGTAATCGCCGCGAGGATGTCTTCTTCACTGACGCGGATCGAGCAGCCTATCTAGCGTGGTTGGCGGATTATTGCGCGAGATACAAAGTCGGCATCCTGGCCTACTGCCTGATGACCAACCACATGCACGTGGTGGCAGTTCCGGCGAGTAAAGACGGGCTCGAAAAAGTATTCCGACCCCTGCATACTCGATACGCCCAGCGGGTCAATCGCGCGAAGAAATGGAAGGGGCATCTGTGGCAGGGCAGATTCTTTTCCTCGGCGCTGGACGAAACCTACTTGTGGGCGGCAATCCGATATGTTGAGCGAAACCCCGTACGGGCCCGGATGGTGCGTAGCGCCGAGAATTACCGGTGGTCGAGCGCGGCCGCGCATTGTGGGTTGAAAGAGGATCCCGTGCTCGCGACGGACCGG
>JACOVL010000100.1 GCA_016177355.1 Betaproteobacteria bacterium
CCAGTCGCGCCAGGCGCGGATCGCGTCGGCGCAGGCTTCGGGCGTGCGAAAGCCCGCGATGCCCGCGTCGCGCAGCAGTGCGAGCGAAGCGTCGGCATGCGGCGTGAGAAAAACAGCCAGCGGCTTGGTTTTCGGTTGTGCCGCGACGATGGGCTCCACGGCGATCTGCGGCTGGAACTGTGCCGAGCTGCCGGTCACCGTCAGCACCAGGTCGCAATGGCCGGAGGCGAGCAGCTCGTCCAGCACCGCGCTGTAGATTTCCTTCTTCGCCCCGGCGAGCGTGAGATCGGTCAACCGCGCCTTCCCGATGCGGATTTGCTTCCGCGCGAGCTTGGCGATGACCCGGTCGGCCGGCGGCACGACTTCGACGCCGAGCGTGCCCAGCCGGTCCACCACGGTGGCCGCGCCGCCGCCGGTCGTCGTCATCGCAGCGACGCGGTGGCGCGCCGCCGGCCTCTGGCCGAGGACCAGCGCCGGCAGCTCGAACAGGGTCTCGAGGAGATCCACCCGCAGCATGCCGTGGGCGCGGAAGAACGCGCCGGCGGTGTCGTCCGACCCGGTCATCGCGCCGGTGTGGGAGGAGGCGAGCTCGACGCCCACGTCCGAGCGGCCGAGCTTGTAGACGACGATGGGCTTGCCCGCGTCGTAGGCGCGCCGCGCCGCGCGGGACAGGCGCTCCGCGTCGCGTATCGTTTCCATGAACAGCAGGATCGCGCGCGTGTCCGCGTCGTCCACGAGGATGTCGGCGATCTCGCCCGTCGAAACGTCGGATTCGTTGCCGACCGAAACCAGCTTGGAGAAGCCCAGCCCGCGCCCGAGGCCGCGCGACATGAGGCCGCCCATCATGCTGCCGCTCTGCGAGATGACGGCGACCGGCCCCGGCGTGATCTCCGCCCGCTCGAGCACGGCGTTGACCGACAGCACGAAGTGTGAGTGGATGTCGATGAGCCCGATGCAGTTGGGCCCGATCAGCCGCACGCCGCCGGCCCGCGCGAGCGCAAGCAGTTCTTCCTGGCGCCGCCGTCCCGTGTCGCCGGTCTCGGCGTAGCCGTCGCTGAAGATGGTGACGACGGGCACCTTTTTCTCGCAGCACTGCTCGAGCGCGCCGGCTACCGACCCGGTCGGCACCATGATGAACGCGTGGTCCACCGCTTCCGGCACCGAGCGCAGGTCGGGGTAGGCCTTCTCGCCGAAGATCTCGCCGCGGCCGGGGTTGATCGGGTAGACGCGCCCGGGGTAGCCGTGCTTCCTGAGGAACCGTTGAGGGCGTGAGGTATTCTTGGCCGCGTCGCCGGAAGCGCCGATCAGCGCGACAGATCTCGGCGCGAACAGCGCCCGCGCGAACTGGCTTGGTTTCCCAGTCACGAGTCACCAGTCACAAGTCACCAGTCACGCCTTATCGGGTTTCGGCGGGCGCTGGGAGAAGGTGCGCTCGAACACGCCTTCGGCAATGCGGTTTTTCAGGATCTCGATCGAGCCGCCGGCGATCATCCAGCCGCGGCACTTGCGGAAGCACCACTCGATCAATGTGTCCTCGGTGTAGCCCATGCCGCCCATCACCTGCATCGCTTCCGAGCAGATTTCGAAGCCGGCCTGGTTGCAGTAGGCCTTGGCGATCGCGGTCTCGTCGGCGGACGGGAAGCCGCGGTCGGCGTTGGCCGCCGCGCGGTAGAGCAGGAGCTGGCCCGCGTCGAGCTTGATTTTCATGTCGGCGAACTTCCACTGCAGGCCCTGGAACTCGGCGAGGTGCCGCCCGAACTGCTTCCGGGTGAGCGCCCATTGCCGCGCCTGCTCGTAGCAATAGCGGCCGAGCGCGAGCGCGCGCGCGGTGTTGCCGATGCGCTCGACGTTGAAGCCGGCGATCTGCTTCTTGAAGCCGCCTTCCTTCAGCACCACGTTCCCGGGCGGCACGCGCACGTTGTCGAACCAGGTGGTAACCCACTCCTCGCCGTTCATGAAGGAGGACGGCTTGCTCTGCTTCACGCCCGGGGCGTTCCTCTCGATCAGCACCGAGCCGATACCGTCCGTGCCCGGCCCGTAGCGCACGTAGACCAGCATCACGTCGGCGTAGTGGGCGTGAGTCGTGAATACCTTCTGCCCGTTCACGCGGTAGCCGTCGCCGTCGGGCGTGGCGGTGGTCTTCAGCTCGGTGACGGCGGAGCCGGCGTCGGGCTCGGTCATGGCGACGCAGGTTATTGCCTCGCCCGAGAGCAACCGTTTGAGATAACGCTTCTTCTGATCTTCCGTGCCGTATTCCGCGAGCACGCGGATCGCGCCGAAGTTGCCGGCCTGCACCACGTCCGCGCTCCTCGGGCACGCTTGCGCCACGGTCTCGATCGCGATCACCGCGTCCATCAGCGTGCCGCCCTGGCCGCCGTCCTTCTCGGCGATGGTGATGCCCATCAGCCCCTGCCGCGCCATCAATTTCGAGACATCCCAGGGATGCCCGGGAGCGTGGGCGCGCTCGAGCGCGCCCGCGCGCAGGTGCTTCTCGGCGAAGCCGCGCACCGCGTCGCGGAATCGCTTCTGCTCCTCAGTGAGCTCGAAGTTCACAGGCTCCTCACGCACGCAGCAGCGGGCGCAACTTTCTCGCGTCCGCCAGGCGCTCCAGGTTCCAGACCGCATCGCACAGGGCGCGGGCGCGCTTCTTCCCCAGTACCGGCGCCATCAGGTGGAAGCCCTTCTCGTCCACCTCGGCGCGCGTCATCGGGTTCTGCGCGGTGCCGCGCACCGCCCTGGTGTGGTGGCGCAGCTCGCGCCCGCCCTTGAGGCGCAGCTCGACGATGCCCTGGCGCGAGGGCAACGCCCGCGTCAGCTCTTCATCACCGTACAGCTCGACGCGGTTCCTCACCGCCAGCACCTGCTTGTCGCGCATGCGCTTCTCGTCGTGCGCGGACTCGAAAGTGACGATGCCGTCCGTGAGCATCACCGCGCACAGGTGCTGCATGCAGATGTCCGGCATGTTGCGGTTGTCGGTGGTGTTCGCGCCCTGGCGCGCAACCCGCACCGTGATTCTCTCCACGTCGCCGGCCTTGAGTTTGTGAGCGCGGATGAGATCGAGCAGGGAATCGAGCGGCGCCTGGATCGGCGAGCCCACCGACCAGCGCTTGATGTTGGTGTTCATGATCTCCCAGGTCGAGCCGAGGTCCTGCACCAGGCGCTGCGGCTCCGGCGCTTTCCCGATGCGGCGCGTCTCGTCGTAGGCGACGAAAAAGTTGCGCTCGCCGGAGAACACGTCCTCGACGCCGGTGAAGCCCGCGGCGACCATCGTGGCGGCGACGGTGCCGTTCCTCGCCGCCATGCCGCCGAAGTCGAACGCCTTCTCGATGTGCTCCTCGTCCCGCATCCAGCACGAGATGCCCGAGCACTGCTGAGCGGCGTAGGACAGCAGCCAGCGCGCGCGCCGGGCGTCGGCGCCCGCGAGCGCGCCGGCCGCCGCCGCCGCGCCGAACGTCGGCCCGAAACTGTGGCTGGAGTGCCCGGCGTCGCGGAAGTCGTAGGCGTGCAGCGCCAGGTTGAGCCGGGTGCCGACATCGTAGCCGAGCGCCACCGCGCGCAGCAGATCGCGGCCGCCACGTCCCTCGCGCTCGGCCATGGCGAGAGCCGCGGGCACGATGGCGCAGCCGGGGTGCGACAGCGAGGGCGCGTGGGAGTCGTCGGTCTCGTCGGCGTGGGCGAGCATGCCGTTGGCGAGCGCGGCGTGCTGGGCGGTGGTGACGAGCCGCGAGCCGGCCACGCACGCCTCCTTAGTCCCGCCCAGCTTCTTCGCGTAGGCGATCGCCTTCTTTCCCGGCAGCAGGCGCGAACCGGACACCATCGCCGCGATGGTGTCGAGCACGTGGTGCCTGGTTTTTTCCTTGACCGCCTCCGGCAGCGGCCGTTTCAGCGCGCCGGCGATGTACTCGGAGAGCTCCCGCATCAGCGGCGAGACCTCGGAGGAATTTTCTTTTCTGTTCATAATCAAACTGTTAACAGTCACCAATCACGCCCATCATCAGTCACCGGTTTCAAGGCATGTAGGTGCCGCCGTTGACGTGTATTGCCTGTCCGGTGAGGAAGCGCGACTCCGGCCCGCACAGCATCCGTACCATGGCGGCGACTTCCTGCGGCTCGCCGCGGCGCCCGACCGGCGGGACCGCCGCCCTGCGGTGCTCGGGCAGCTCCGACGTGCTGGAGGTCCCGCGCACCGTCCGGATCAGGCCGGGCACGACGCAGTTGACCGTGATGTGATGCGGCGCGAGATCGAAGGCGAGGCCCTTGGTGAGCGCCGCGAGCCCGCCTTTGGCCGTGACCACGTGCAGTCGGCCCTCGACGCCCTTGTGGCCGGTCGCGCCGCCGATGTTGACGATGGCGCCGCCGCCGGCGCGGATCATGTGCGGAGCCGCCGCCTGCGCGCAGAGGAAGGCGCCGTCGAGCACGATGGCGAGCACCCGGCGCCATTCCTCGAGGCTGATTTTCGGGAACGGCGTCTCGATCCGCACCGCGGCGTTGTTGACCAGGATGTCGAGCCGGCCGAAGCGCTTCACGGTCTCGTCCACCATCCTCGACACCGCTTTGGGATCGGTGATGTCGGCGATGTGCATCGCCGCTTTGCCACCGGCTTTTTCGATCATGCCGACGGTTTCCTGCGCCTCGTCGCGCGAGGTGTTCGCATTCACCATCACCGCCGCGCCGCCCGCCGCGAGCGAGCGCCCGATGGCGCGCCCGATGTTGCGCGCGCCGCCGGTGACGAGCGCGACCTTGCCGGCGAGCTCGTCGTCCTTCCTCATGCCGATATTGCCCGTCATTCGTTCTCCATGAAGTTATTCGGGGCGCACGCAGGCGTGGCCGGCTTCCGCCAGCGCGAAAGACAGGAAGAAGAAGCGCAGCGGGCGGGCCATGGGCTCTTCAGGATGCGACGGCGGCGCGCGCAAGGGATCCCGCGTCGTCCAGCGTAGTGATCGCCCAGCACATGCGCAGTAGCTTCTCGGCCTGGTCTGCCGGCAGGATGCCGGCGGTGAGCGCGCGGAATTTCCGCTCGAGATCGTGATCGCTCATCGGCCGCGCCAGCGTGCCCAGAGCGTGCTCGACATGCCTCGAAAACACGCCGCCGTTTTTCATCCGGATGGTAGCATATGCCTCGGTCTTCCGCACCGCGCCGTCGGCCGTCGCGGTGACGCGGTCGCGCAACGCGACGACGCGTGGATCGCGCACGCAGCGGTCGCCGAACTGCTCTTCGCCCGCGGCGCGGTGGGTGAAGGCCGCGGCCGCGGCGTGGTACACGCTGAACTTGCCCTCGAGCCCGTTCTGCGGGTTTTTCTTGCCAGTCAGCTCCAGCACCAGCGGGCTCACGACGAGCTCGATGCCCTCGACGTCCTCGGGCCTCAGGTCATGGGCGCGGGCGAGCTCGATGCAGCCGTCTATCGCCGCGTGCACCACCAGCCCGCAGGCGTATGGCTTGTACATATTGGACATGAGCTCGTAGCGCTCGCCCAGGCCCTCGGTGATGACCGCTGGATCGAAGCGGGTGGAGGCCGCGCGCGCGAAACCGCGCGGCGCCTCGATCGCGCGGGTTGAGCTCGTAAAATCTTTCGCCGCCAGCAGCGCGGCGGCGAGACCGTTCTGGGCGGCGCGGCCGGGATGCAGGCTCTTGCACATCGAGCCGAACATCTCGCGCAGGCCCGCCGACTGCGTCGCCGCGATGCCGAGCGCCCAGCACATTTGCCGCTCGTCGAGCCCGAGCAGCTTGCCGGCCGCCGCCGCCGCGCCGAATACGCCCGCGGTGCCGGTGATGTGCCAGCCGACCTCGTAGTGCTCGGGAAACACCGACAGCCCGACGCGCTCCTCCGCCTCCACGCCGAGCACGAAGGCGTGGACGATCCCGGCGCCGCTCACCTTGCGCCACTCCGAGTACGCGAGCAGCGCCGGCCACACCGGCGCGCTGGGATGGACGGCGCGCGCGTGCGTGTCGTCGTAGTCGAGCACGTGCGAGCTGATGCCGTTCACAAGCGCCGCGTTGAGGATGTCGAGGCGCTCGCCGCGGCCCAGCACGCCGGCCTGCGGCGGCCCGGAGCAGCCGCGTACTGCCGCGAGCGCGCATTCGACCGTCTCGTGGCGCGAGGCGCCGATCGCGCAGCCGAGCCAGTTGAGCAGCGCGCGCGCGGCTTCGTGGCGCACGCGCTCCGGGATGTCCTCCCAGCGCGAGGCCACGAGGTAGCGGGCGAGCGTGCGGGTGACTTCCATCACCGGCTCATGGCGGTAAGCATGGACGGTTTCCTGATCGTGGCGGTCGTGCGCGGGGGAAAAATCTTATCAGCGGCGGGCGGGCGGCTCAACCGGAATCGGCGGCAGTGGGATAAAATATGGACTCTGAAAAACCGGGGAGCGCCGTGAGCAAACCGCTGGCGGGCATCGTGATGGGCAGCCAGAGCGACTGGGAGGTCATGCAGCACGCCGCGCAGAGCCTCGCGGATTTCGGCGTGCCCTACGCAGCGCGCGCGCTGTCGGCGCACCGCACGCCCGACCTGCTGCTCGAATGGGTGGATGAGCTGGTCAAGCAGGGCGCGAAATGCTTCATCGCCGGGGCTGGCGGCGCCGCGCATCTCGCCGGCGTGGTGGCGGCCAGGACGACGCTGCCGGTGCTCGGGGTGCCGATTCCATCCAGGCACCTGCAGGGGCTCGACTCGCTGCTGTCCATGGTGCAGATGCCGAGGGGCGTCCCGGTCGCGACCTTCGCCATCGGCGATGCCGGGGCCGCCAACGCGGGGCTGTTCGCAGTGGCGATGCTGGCGCTCGAGGATGCGCAGCTCGCGAAAAAACTCACCGACTTTCGCAAGAAACAGGCCGATACGATCGCAGCGGTCAAACTGCCCGAGCCCAAGTGACTTCCAATCACTCCACGCTGTTTGAATCGAGCCTGAAGAGCCTGAAGTTCCTCCACCGCGGCAAGGTGCGCGACCTGTATGCGGTGGACGGGGACCGGCTGCTCGTCATCCAGACCGACCGCCTGTCGGCGTTCGACGTGATCCTGCCCGACCCCATCCCCGGCAAGGGACGGGTGCTGACCGAGATGTCGTTCTTCTGGTTCGGGAAGCTCGCGCATGTCATCCCCAACCACCTGACGGGCATCGCGCCCGAATCCGTGGTGGGGGCGGAAGACCGCCCGCAGGTCGCCGGCCGCGCGATGGTGGTGAAGAAACTGAAGCCGCTGCCGGTGGAAGCGGTGGTGCGCGGCTACCTCATCGGCTCGGGCTGGAGCGACTACCGGAAGACCGGGAAAGTCTGCGGCATCCCGTTGCCGGCGGGACTCGAGCAGGCGCAGAAGCTGCCGCAGCCCGTCTTCACGCCCGCGTCCAAGGCGCCGCAGGGCGAGCACGACGAGAATATCGCCTACGAGACGGTCGAGAAGATCGTCGGAAAAGAGCTCGCCGCGCGGGCGCGCGAGGTCTCGATCCGGCTCTACACCGAAGCCGCCGATTACGCCGCGACGCGCGGCATCATCATCGCCGACACCAAGTTCGAGTTCGGCACCGATGGAGCGGGCAACCTGGTGCTGATCGACGAGATCCTCACGCCGGATTCCTCGCGCTTCTGGCCGGCGGCGGAGTATCGAACCGGCGTGAGCCCGCCCAGCTTCGACAAGCAGATCGTGCGCGACTGGCTCGAGACCCGGCCGTGGAACAAGAAGCCTCCCGCGCCGAAGCTGCCCGCGGACATCCTCAAGAAGACCTCCGACAAGTACCGCGAAGTCCTGCAGTTGCTGGCGGGCTGACCCGCATGGTTTCCGACCGGGACATCGAGCAGGCGGTGGCCGTGCTGCGCGCGGGAGGGCTCGTCGCCTTTCCCACCGAGACGGTCTACGGCCTGGGCGCGGACGCCTCCAGCGCCGGCGCCGTCGGGAAGATATACGCGGTCAAGGGCCGGCCGTCCACCCACCCGGTGATCGTCCATCTCGCCGACG
The DNA here is from genome assembly GCA_016177355.1 of Betaproteobacteria bacterium. GTDB lineage: Bacteria > Pseudomonadota > Gammaproteobacteria > Burkholderiales > SG8-41 > SG8-41. Next base: position 7,940 of record JACOVL010000100.1, read on the forward strand.
CGGTGCAAATGGCGAACTGGGCGCAAGAGATTCCCGAAGCGGCGCGCAAGCTGGCGCAAAAATTCTGGCCCGGGCCGCTCACCGTGATCCTCAAGCGCGCGCGCAACGTGAGCGATGCCGTGACCGGCGGGCAGGACACGGTGGCGCTGCGCGTGCCCTCGCACCCGGTGGCGCGGCGGCTCCTCGCCCGCTTCGGCGGCGGCATCGCAGCGCCATCGGCCTACCGCCACGTTCGCGTCTCCGCAACCAGCGCAGCCCAGGTGGGCGCCGAGCTCGGCGACGCCGTGCCGTGCGTGCTCGACGGCGGCGCGGCGGATGTCGGCATGGAATCCACCATCGTGGACCTGTCGGGCGCTGC